>NZ_MWIG01000436.1:0-6787 GCF_002156145.1 Streptomyces sp. NRRL B-24572
CTCACCGAGCCCCTGGTCCGACGCCCTGACACGGGGGCCCTGGAGCCCGCGTCCTGGGAGGAGGCGCTCGCCGCCGTCGCCGACGGGCTGCGCCGGACCCGCGCCGACCACGGTCCCGATGCCGTGGGGGTCTTCGGCGGCGGCGGCCTCACCAACGAGAAGGCGTACACGCTCGGCAAGTTCGCCCGGGTCGTGCTCGGCACCTCTCAGATCGACTACAACGGGCGCTTCTGCATGTCCTCCGCCGCGGCCGCGCACCAGCGGGCCTTCGGCCTCGACCGGGGACTCCCCTTCCCCCTGGAGGACATCCCGAAGACCGGCTGCGTCGTCCTCGTCGGGTCCAACCTCGCCGAGACCATGCCGCCCGCCCTGCGCTACCTCACCGAGCTGAGGGAGAACGGCGGGAAGCTCATCGTCGTCGACCCGCGCCGCACCCGCACCGCCGAGCAGGCCGACCTGCACCTCGCGCCGCGCCCCGGCACCGACCTCGCGCTCGCCCTCGGCATGCTGCACCTCGTGGTCGCCGAGGGGCGGGTCGACGAGGCGTTCGTCGAGGAGCGCACCGACGGCTGGGAGGGCGCCCGCGCCGGGGCCATGTCCCACTGGCCCGAGCAGGTCGAGCGGATCACCGGCGTGTCCGTGCCGCAGCTCCGCGAGGCCGTCGCGATGTTCTGCGACGCCGAGAACGCCATGGTGCTGACCGCGCGCGGCCCCGAGCAGCAGTCCAAGGGCACCGACACCGTCGGCGCCTGGATCAACCTCTGCCTCGCCACCGGCAGGGCGGGCCGACCGCTGAGCGGCTACGGCTGCCTCACCGGCCAGGGCAACGGCCAGGGCGGCCGCGAGCACGGCCAGAAGGCCGACCAGCTGCCCGGCTACCGCAAGCTCGACGACCCCGCCGCACGCGCGCACGTGGCCGGCGTGTGGGGCGTCGCACCGGAGTCGCTGCCGGGGCCCGGGCGGAGCGCGTACGAACTCCTCGACGCGCTCGGCGGCGAGATCAAGGCCCTGCTCCTCATGGGGTCCAACCCGGTCGTCTCCGCGCCGCGCGCCGCGCACGTCGAAGGGCGCCTCCGCTCGCTCGACTTCCTCGCCGTCGCCGACGTCGTGCTCTCCGAGACCGCCGAACTCGCCGACGTCGTCCTGCCCGTGACCCAGTGGGCGGAGGAGACGGGGACCATGACCAACCTGGAGGGGCGGGTGCTGCTGCGCCGCCGCGCCCTCACCGCTCCGGCGGGGGTGCGCAGCGACCTGGAGGTGCTGCACGGGCTCGCCGGGCTGCTCGGCCGGGAGAAGGGCTTCCCGACCGACCCGGAGGAGGTCTTCGACGAGCTGCGCCGCGCCTCGGCGGGCGGGCCCGCCGACTACGCGGGCATCAGCTACCGGCGGATCGAGGAGGAGCAGGGCGTCTTCTGGCCCTGCCCCGGGCCCGAGCACGCGGGCACACCCCGGCTGTTCCTCGACCGGTTCGCGACGGCCGACGGGCGGGCCCGGTTCGTGCCGGTGGTGCACCGGGCGGCGGCCGAGGAGACGGACGCCGAGTACCCGGTGGTCCTGACGACCGGCCGGGTCGTGTCCCAGTACCAGTCGGGGGCGCAGACCCGGCGGGTCGACGAGCTGAACGCGGCGGCCCCGGGGCCGTTCGTGGAACTGCACCCGAGGCTCGCCGAGCGGCTCGGGGTCACCGAGGGCGAGGAGCTCGCGGTGGTCTCGCGGCGCGGGCGGGCCGTCGCCCCGGCCCGGATCACCGCGTCCATCCGGCCGGACACGGTCTTCATGCCGTTCCACTGGTACGGGAAGGGGCGGGCGAACACCCTGGTGAACCCGGCGCTCGACCCGGTCTCCCGGATGCCCGAGTTCAAGGTGTGCGCGGTCCGCCTGGAAAGGGTCCCTGCGGCCGGTCCGGAAAGGGTCCCTGCGGCCGGTCCGGAAAGGGTCCCTGCGGCCGGCCCGGAAAGGGTCCCCACTGCCGGTCCGGAAAGGGTCCCTACGGCCGGTCGAACCAGTCCCCGCTCTCGATGACCGGGCCGAGGGGCGCGTCCGGGGACGCCAGGAACACCCAGGCGGACACCCGCGCCCCGTCGCGCACCCGTTCGACGTCCATCGCCACCCGCTCGTACCCGACGGGCAGCTCCAGGCGGTCGAGCAGCCCGAACAGATCGCTGTAGTCGCCGGACGAGGGCGTGAGCAGGGTGCCGACCACCCGGCCCCCGTGCGCCGGGACGACGTACGGATAGCCGGGCCCGTCGTGCAGGACGGCCCCGTGCAGCACGGCGTCCGCCTCGGTGCCGATCCGGCCGGCGAGGAACCGGTCGTGGTTGTACCCGCCCGGGCGCAGCGTCCCGTACACGAAGAACGGCCGCTCCTCGCCCACCGGGTGCTCGATCATCCGGGCCGCCGTGGTCTCCCGCTCGACCCAGCGGGCGTACTCCTCGCTGACCCGGGCCACCCGGGTGGCGAGGATCTCGGGCGTCTCGTAGTCGTGGGCGGCGAGGAGGTGCGCCTCCAGGGCCTGGTAGTGGGCCTCGGTGGTCTTGAACACCACCTCCCACTCCTCGGCCGTCTCGATCGCGCCCTGCCAGTGGTAGACGGAGGTCACGGGCCCGTTGATCTGCGCGCAGGCGACGAGCCGGGCCTCGACGGCGCCGCGCGCCAGGGCGTCGGCCTTGGCGCGGGCGTCGGTGGTGGTGCGGACGGTGACGATCACGTCTCCACCGTACGGGCGAACTGGGCGGCGTGCAGCCGGGCGTAGGCTCCCCCGGCGGCGAGGAGTTCCTCGTGGGTGCCCTGCTCGGCGATCGCGCCGCCCTCCATCACCAGGATCGTGTCGGCGTCCCGGATCGTGGAGAGCCGATGGGCGACGACGAAGCTGGTGCGGCCCGCGCGCAGGGAGGTCATGGCCTGCTGGACGAGGAGTTCGGTACGGGTCACGTGCGTTCCGGGGCGCCGTACGGTGAGGGCATGACGACACCTCCCCCGCACATCGAGATCGACGGCACCCCGGCGGCCGATCCGGGGCTCCTCGCCGTCCTCATGAGCGGCTACGGCCACTTCACGGCGATGCAGGTACGGGACGGGCGCGTGAAGGGCCTCGCCCTGCACCTCGACCGCCTCGACCGCTCGACGCGCGAGCTCTTCGGCCGGGAGCTGGACGGCAAGCGGGTGCGCGAGCTCGTCACCGGGGCCCTCGCGGACGCCGGGCGGCGGGACGCCTCGGTCCGGGTGTACGTGTACGAGGGCGCCCGCACCGTGGTGACCGTCGCGGACCCGGCCCCCGACGGCCCCGGCGCCCCGCAGCGCCTGACGGCCGTCGACTACTGGCGGCCCGCGCCGCACATCAAGCACCTGGGCGGCTTCGGCCAGCGCTACCACGGCACGGCGGCCCGGCGGGCCGGCTTCGACGAGGCCCTGCTGACCTCCCCGTACGGCGAGATCGCCGAGGGCGCGGTCACCAACATCGCCTTCTGGGACGGCACTTCGGTGGTCTGGCCGTCGGCGCCCTGCCTCGCCGGGATCACGATGGCCCTCCTGGAGCCGCGCCTGCCCTCGGTCCGCCGCCCGGTCACCGTGGCCGACCTGCCGGGCTACCGGGCCGCGTTCGTCACCAACTCCCGGACGATCGCGCCCGTGACGGCGATCGACGGGGTGACGTTCGCGGTGGACGAGGAGCTGATGGGGCGGGTCTTCGCGGCGTACGGGGCGGTGGAGGGGGACGAGCTCCGGCCGTAGCGCGCGCTCCGGGTCCTCCGGGGGGTGCCCAGCCGGGCCCCCGGGGCACGCGGAGGGGGTAGCTCACCCGTTCGGCACGGGCCGTCACCCGACACCCCATGAACCGCTCTGACCTGCGAAAACGTCCGAAATCCAGGCGACACACCGTATCGGACGGAGCAATCCTGATGATCCATCAGCAGGCGGGGCGCGCGGCGCGGCTCTTATCTCGGTCTCAGAAGGTCCGGCTCCGGGATGTCCCTCCCGGCAGGACCAGCCGGCATGACCGCTCGCGCGCCCCGGAGGACCCCCATGCGCACCACTGCCCGTCTGTTCACCGGTACCGCGCTGGCGGTCGTCGCGATCGGGGCGTTCGCCGCCCCCGCGGCGTACGCGGACAACGACCCCTCATCGTGGAACAGCGAGAGCCACGAGTCGAGCGGGAACCACGAGTCGAACGGCAACCACGAGTCGCTGGAGATCAATCCGTCGTCCGTGTCCCCCGGCGAGACCGTCACCGTGAACACGCTCGCCTGCGGCAAGCACGGGCACGGTGTCGGCGACGCGAACTCGCTCGGCGCGGGCGAGTTCCAGCTGAAGCCGAGCACGCACAAGGAGGTCGTGGTCGGACAGTTCGAGGTGCCGGAGCACGTCAAGGCCGGTTCCTACTGGATCAGCGTGGCCTGCGACAACGGCAAGACCGCCCGGGGCGACCTGTGGGTCAAGCACCGGAGTCCCAGCGGCCACGTCCAGACCGGTGTCGGGGGCAGCGTCGGCCCCGACACCGCCCAGGTCACGGCGGGCGCGGCGGTGCTGGCCGCGGCTGCCGTCGGCGGGGTCTGGCTCCTGCGTCGCCGGGCGAGCGGCGCGCAGGACCACTGAGACCACCGCCCGTCCTGCCCCCGCCGCGCGCCCGTACACGGCCCGGCGGGGGCAGGGCCACATGCACGAAGCGACCGAGGGACCGAGGGAATCCAGGTGAGCGACAAGAGCAAGGGGTGGGTCATAGCCGTGGCCGCCGGTGCCGGAATCTGGCTCGTCCAGAACGGCTCGGAGACCGTCACCCCGCCCGTGCCGTCGGCCGCGCAGGCCTTCGCCGCCGGGCCGAGCGTGCACACCGACGCCGCCGCCGACCCGCTGCCGCCCTCGCCGCCGGTCCGGCTGCGGATCCCCGAGACCGACGTGGACGCCCCGATGATGCGGCTCGGCCTCAAGGAGAACGGCGCGCTCGACGTGCCGCCGGCCGCGGACCGGAACATGGCCGGCTGGTACGGGGACGGCACCGCGCCCGGCGCCAAGGGCACCGCGATCATCGCGGGCCACGTCGACAACGCCGACGGACCCGCCGTCTTCTACACGCTCGGCGCGCTCAAGAAGGGCCACCGGATCGAGGTGGACCGGCAGGACGGGAAGACCGCCGTGTTCACGATCGACGCGATCGAGGTGTACGACAACAAGGACTTCCCGTCCCGGAAGGTGTACGACGAGGCCGGCCGGGCCGAGATCCGGGTCATCACCTGCGGCGGCGGCTTCTCGAAGAAGAACGGCTACCAGGGGAACGTGGTCGCCTTCGGCCACCTCATCGGGGTCCGCTGAGAGATCACGCCCACTGGTCGAAGGCCAGCTTCGCGACCAGCGAGAGCACCACGACGAGCAGGACGCCGCGGACGAACTCGGCCCCCTTGCTCAGCGCCATCCGCGCCCCGAGCGTCCCGCCGACCAGGTTGAAGACGGCCATGACGGCCGCGAGCTGCCAGTACACGCTGCCCTGGTACGCGAACATGGCGAGCGCGCCCGCGTTGGTGCAGACGTTCACGATCTTCGCGGTGGCGGAGGCGGTCACCAGGTCCAGGTGGAGCACGGCCGTCAGCGCGAGGACGAGGAAGGTCCCGGTGCCGGGACCGAACAGGCCGTCGTAGAAGCCGATCCCGCCGCCGACGACCACGATCGCGGTCACGATCCGCGCCCGGGTCAGCGGCGCCCGCTCCTCCCCCTCGACCTTCGCGCCGAAGGAGGGCCGCAGCATCACGAAGGCCGCGACCGCGAGCAGCACCACCATGATCACCGGGCGCAGGACCTCGCTGCTGATCCCGGCCGCGAAGAACGCGCCGCCCATCGATCCGACGAGGGCCGCGAGCCCGATCCGCACCGCCGTCCACACCCGCACGGGCGCCTTGCGGAGATAGGTGATCGCGGCGCCGGTCGTGCCCACGATCGAGACGGCCTTGTTGGTGCCGAGGACGTACGCGGCCGGGACGTGCGGGAGACCGAGCAGCAGGGCGGGCAGCTGGAGCAGCCCGCCACCGCCCACCACGGCGTCGATCCAGCCCGCCACGAGGGCGGCGAGGCAGAGCAGGACGAGGGTGGTCAGCGAGATGTCGGGCATGGTCGCGAGCCTAGGGAGGCGATCGTTGCCCCGTCCATCGATCGCTTGATCGTTGAGCTGGTTCTGAGCTTGCGGCGCCCGGCTCACGGTCGGGGCGGGCCTCACAGCGGCATCCGGCCCGGACGGAGATCAGCGTTCCGTCCGGGAAACAGCCGGGATGCCGACGGGTAACACCGGCCCCGCACCCTTCCGGTATGAGTACACGGATCGTGGTGGTCGGGGGCGGAACGGCGGGCGCCCGGCTCGCCCAGCGCCTGCCCGTCACCCTCCTCGGCGAGGAACCGCACGCCCCCTACAACAGGGTGCTGCTCGCCGACGTCCTCGCCGGACGGTACGCCCCGGAGGTCATCGCCCTGCCCGGAACCCGGGAGCCGGTACGGCTCGGGGTCCGGGCGGTACGGATCGACCGGGCGGCCCGGACGGTCGAGTGTGCGGACGGCTCGCTGGTCGGGTACGACCGCCTGGTCCTGGCGACGGGCTCGAACCCGGTCCTCCCACCGCTGCGGGGCCTGCGGGGCGCGGCGCTCCCGGCCGGCGTCCATCCCTTCCGCACGCTCGACGACTGCCTGTCGCTGCGCGCGCTCGTACGCCCCGGGGTGCGGGCCGTCGTCATCGGCGGCGGGCTCCTCGGCGTCTCGGCCGCGCGGGCCCTCGCGGCGCTCGGCGCGGAGGTGGTCCTGGCGCAGCAGGGCG
>NZ_MWIG01000437.1:0-12758 GCF_002156145.1 Streptomyces sp. NRRL B-24572
GCACCCGGGGCCCCGGGTGCGCCTTCCTCAAGGACGGACCGACGTCAGGCGTCGTAGTCCATGTCGAGACGGTCCTGCTCCTCCTGCTGGGCCCGGCGGGTCTCCTCGTCGGCGCGCCCGCGGCCCTGGGAGGCACGCTGGGAAGCCTCGTCCTTCGCCTTGCCGGCGGCCTGCTTGGCCTTCTCCGTGGCCTGCTTGGCCTTGTCCTTGAACTGGTCCTGCATGCCCATGGAAGTTCACTCCTAGAAGGGGTGCGAAGGGGGTGGGGGCGATGTGCCCCTCGGGCTCGACCAGCCTTGCACGAGCGAACACTCCACGCATTTCGATCAGTTACGGACGGCTACCACGCCGGGAGCCCTCCCGACGGCTACCGCGCGGAGGAACCCTCCGCGCGCGCCTGCTCGTCCGCAGCCCCGCCCGCGCCCACCAGGCCCTTGGAGACCGAGCCCAGGCGCGGCTCGAAGCGCCGCATCTCGCGCTGCCCGACCGTGGCGATCAGGCTCGGCAGGTAGCCGCGGACCGACTGCATCCCGCGCAGCCACCACTGTGCGTACACATGGGCCGAGCGCCGCTCGATGCCCGCGACGATCCGGTCGACGGCCGGACCGAGGGGGTACGTGCGGTTCGAGGGCCACGGCAGCCGCTGCCGCAGCTCCTTCATCACGTCGTCCTGGTCCGCGCCCCGCACCATGTCCGTGTCGGTCCAGGACAGATAGCCGACGCCGACCTTCACGCCCTTGTACGCGACCTCGGCGCGCAGGCTGTGCGCGAAGGCCTCGACGCCCGACTTGGAGGCGCAGTACGCCGTCATCATCGGGGCCGGGGTGATGGCCGCGAGCGAGGCGATCTGGAGGAAGTACCCGCGCGACTCCATGAGGACCGGCAGGAACGCCCGGCCCGTCACCGCGCCGCCGATGAGGTTGACCTCGATGACCCGCCGCCAGGCGACCGGGTCGGAGTCGACGAACGGACCGCCCGCCGCGACACCGGCGTTGGCGACGACGATGTCGACCTTCCCGAACCGTTCCTTCACCTCGGCCGCGACCCGGGCCATCGCCTCGTGGTCGGTGACGTCGGCGTGCCACCAGTCGGCCTCGGTGTGCAGCCGCCCGGCGACCTCCTTCAGCTGCTCCGGCTCCAGACCGACCAGCGCGATCTTCGCGCCGCGCGCGGAGAGCTTGCGGGCGAGGAGCTCCCCGACCCCCCGGGCCCCGCCGGTGACGACCGCGACCTGTCCCTCCAGGCTCACCCTGCTCATGCCCCTGCCTCCTCGTTCTCCTTGACGCCCAGGTACGTCAGGGTCAGTTCGCGGATCTGCGCGGTGACGGCCTCCGGGGCCTCCACCGGTGTCATGTGGCCCATGCCCGCCAGTGTGACGAGGCCCGTGCAGTGCGGCAGCGCCTCCGCCATCCCACGGGAGTGGACGGGCGGGGTGAGCCGGTCGGCGGTGCCGACGAGCACGGCCACCGGCAGCCGCAGCTCCCGGAGGCCCGCTTCGAGGTCGAGCCCGGCCAGGACCTGCGACCAGCCGTGGCGGGCGCCGCGCGGGCAGGCGTGCACGATCCGGGCGCAGGCCTCGACGCGCTCCGGCGCCGACCCCGGTCCCATCGTCGCGTACCTCAGGACCTTCTTCGAGACGGCGTTGACCGGGCCGAGCGGCGCCTTCGCGCCGAGGACGGCCTTGGTCAGCCGGCTGCGGAGCCCGCCGGGTCCGAGCGGCACGACGGTGGCCTCCGCGGTCAGCCGCGAGGGGCCGGTGGAGCAGAGCAGGACGGCGGCGGCGTGCTGCCGGAAGCCTGGCCGCCGTGCGGCCGCCATGACCGTCATGCCGCCCATGGAGTGGCCGGCGATCACGGCCCGCTCGCCGGGGCCGAGGGTGGCCGCGAGCACCGCCTCCAGGTCGTCGGCGAGCGCCGTCGTGGAGTAGCCCGCACCGCCGGTCGCGGCGGGCGCCGGGGACCGGCCGTGGCCGCGCTGGTCGTAGGCGACGACCCGGTGGTCGGCGGCGAGGGCCCGTATCTGCTCGGCCCAGAAGGCGATCGAACAGGTCCAGCCGTGGGAGAGGACCACGGCGGGCGCGCCCTCGGGGCCGTACACCTCGACGTGGATCGGGGAGCCGTCGGCGGAGACGGCGGTGAGCGCGCGGGGCGCGGGAAGGCTCTGGAGCGTCACTTGGCGGTCTCCTTCTTCCGGGGGGTACGGGCGGACTTCGGGGCCTGCTCGGGCTTGGGCGCCGGCACCGGCCTGGGCGCGCGGATCACCTCGTACTCGGAGAGGTCGACCTGCCGGGTCTCGCGCCGGAACTCGGCCGTGGTGCCCGGCCACAGGGTGGTGTTGCGGCCGCTGGCGTCGAGGTACCAGCTGTTGCAGCCGCCGGCCTTCCAGACGGTCCGCTCCATCCGGGACTGGACCTTGCGGTTCCAGGCGTTCACGGCGGAGGGGCGGACGGCGAGGGCGGCGCGGCCTCCCAGGATGTCGATCTGGCGGAGGTAGTCGGCCATGTAGTTCAGCTGGGACTCGATCATGAGGATCATGGAGGAGTTCCCGAGGCCGGTGTTCGGCCCGATGATCATCATGAGGTTGGGGAAGCCGCCGGCGGTGGCCCCGCGCAGCACCTTGACCCCGTCCTTCCAGGACTCGGCGAGCGTGTGCCCCTCGGCGCCGACGACGCGGGACGCGATCGGGATGTCGGTGACGTGGAAGCCCGTGCCGAAGACGATCGCGTCGACCTCGGTCTCGGTGCCGTCGGCGGCGATCACGGTCGAGCCGCGGACCTCGCGGAGCCCGGAGGCGACGACGTCCACATTGGGCTCGGCGAGCGCCGGGTAGTACGTGTTGGAGAGCAGGATCCGCTTGCAGCCGATGCGGTACGAGGGCGTCAGCTTGGCCCGCAGCTCCGGGTCCTTGATGGAGCGCGCGATGTTGGCCTTGGCGAGCTTCTCGACCAGGCCGAGCTCGTTCGGGTGCTTGGTGAAGGCGCCGACCTGCAGCTCCCGGATGCCCCAGAGGATGCCGCGCCGCAGGGTCGCCGTGGCCGGGAGCGTGCGGTGGAGCCAGCGCTCGGCGCCGCTGATGGACCGGTCCATGCGGGGCATGACCCACGGGGGCGTGCGCTGGAAGAGGGTGAGCCTGCCGACCTCGCGCTGGATCTCCGGCACGATCTGGATGGCGGAGGCGCCGGTGCCGACCATGGCGACGCGCTTGCCGCGCAGGTCGTAGTCGTGGTCCCACTGCGCCGAGTGGAAGACCTTGCCGGGGAAGTCGGCGAGGCCCGGGATGTCGGGGATCTGCGGGTCGGAGAGCGGCCCGGCGGCGGAGACGAGGACCTCGGCGCTGAAGGTGCCGCCGCTGGTCTCGATCTCCCAGCGCAGCGCCTCCGCGTCCCACCTGGCCCGCAGCATCTCGTGGCCCAGGCGCAGGTGCGGACGGATCCCGAAGGTGTTGGTGACGTGCTCCAGGTAGGCGCGGATGTGGCGCTGTCCGGAGAAGGTCCGGGGCCAGTCCGGATTGGGCGCGAAGGAGAAGGAGTAGAGGTGGGAGGGGACGTCGCAGGCGCAGCCGGGGTAGCTGTTGTCGCGCCAGGCGCCGCCCACGGAGTCGGCCCGCTCCAGGACGACGAAGTCGGTGATCCCCTCGCGGCGCAGCCGGACGGCGGCCCCGATGCCGCCGAATCCCGACCCGATCACCGCCACCCGTACGTGCTCGTGCTTCGCCATGCCGCCTCCCGCGCGCCCGGCCGATTACGCCAGCAATCACTGGCACAGTCGGGACTGTAGAGCAGCTCCATACCGAGCGGTAGGGGTACGACGAGGGAAAGTTACCGGCGGTACAACTTAGGCTGGCGGGTGTGGCAGAAGGATCACGTCCCGAGACGGACGCACAGGACGACCCGCGCGAGCCGAGCGCCGGCGCACCCGCGCCCCACGCGGGCGGGCCGGCCGCGGGCGCATCCGCGCCCCGCGAGTACCGCATGGAAGAGCTGGCGGCCACCGCCGGCATCACCGTGCGCACCCTGCGCTTCTACCGCGAGCGCGGCCTGATCCCGCCGCCCCGCCGCGAGGGCCGCATCGCCTGGTACGACGACAACCACCTGGCCCGGCTGCGCACCATCGCCGCCCTCCTGGAGCGCGGCCACACCCTCAACGGCATCGCCGACCTCACCACCGCCTTCGAGAGCGGCCGCAACGTCCGCGAGGTCCTCGCCCTCCCCGCCCCCTCCGAGGAGGAGCCGGTCCGCCTCACCCCCGAGGAGCTCGCCGACCACTTCGCCGGCGAGGTCACCGCCGAGAACCTCGCCGCCGCCCTCGACCTCGGCTACCTCGTCACCGACGGCGAGGAGATCGTCCACATCAGCCGCCGGCTGCTCGACGTCTCCGCCGCCCTGGTCCGCGAGGGCGTCCCGCTCGCCGAGGTCCTCAAGGCAGGCGCCCGCGTCCGCGAACACGCCGACGCCCTCGCCGAGCTCTTCACCGAACTCCTGCGCGCCCACGCGAAGGACGACGACCTGTGGCGACTGCGCCCGCTGGCGAAGAGCGTGGTGGAGGCGGAGCTTTCGCTGGCCCTCGACAGGCGACTGCGCGAGACCCCCTGACGGCCCCGGGCCCCGCCCTAGAGGTCGTAGACGGCGGTCACGGGGGCGTGGTCGCTCCACCGCTCGCCATGGCTGGCGGCCCGCTCGACATGGGCCTTGACGGCCTTGGCGGCGAGTCCGGGGGTGGCGATCTGGTAGTCGATCCGCCAGCCGGTTGAAATGAAGATACAGTTTGCTCGGGGAGGGGGTTCGCATGACCAATACGAATAACGATCACCCACGCCTGCGGGCACTCATCGCGGTACGACTGAGCGTCAGAACCGACGAATCGACATCGCCCAAGCGCCAGCGGGAAGCCGGCGAGGCGGAGGCCAGACGCCTTGGAGCCGAGGTCGTCGGCTACGCGGAGGACCTGGACGTCTCCGCCACCAGGACGACTCCGTTCGAACGGCCGGAACTGGGCGACTGGCTGGCCAGGCCCGACGACTTCGACGTGATCATCTGGTGGCGGCTCGACCGCGCCGTTCGCTCCATGGGGGACATGGCCGAGCTGACACGCTGGGCAAAGCGCCACGGCAAGCGTCTGGTCTTCGCAGAGGGCCCGGGAGGTAGCTCCCTGGAGCTGGACATGACCTCGATCATGTCCGAATTGATCATCATGCTGCTGGCCTTCGCCGCACAGATGGAGAGCCAGGCCATCAAGGAGCGCGTCACGAGCGCCAATGCGGCGCTTCGGGCCATGGGGCGGTACTCCGGAGGGCTCCCTCCGTACGGATACATGCCCGTGCAGCGTCCAGCCGGCGAGGGGTGGACCCTGGCCCAGGACCCGCAGCGCGTCGAAGCCATCGAGACGATGATCCGGATGCTGCTGGACGGCAGCGCCCCGAACGCCATCGCGTTCCGCCTGAACAGTGAAGGCATCTTGACGCCTCGCGACTGGAACGACGTCCGGCAGGGGCGGACCCCGAAGGGACGCAAGTGGGTCGGCCAGACCGTCAAGCGCGTTCTTCTGTCCCCGTCACTCCTAGGCCACCAGACCTACGCGGGGTCCGTCGTCCGGGACCGCAACGGCCTGCCGGTGAGCATCACCGCCGACCCGATCCTGACACGCGACCGGTTCGAGGAGATCAAGACCGCCCTCGGTGAGCGCCCCAAGGGGGCAGCCGGGACGCGAAAGGACACGGGCGCGCTCCTGCTCGGTGTCTTGCACTGCGCCTCCTGCAAGGGCCGCATGTACCGGGTCCCCGCCCACGGCTACTCGGTCTATGTCTGCCGGGCCCGCACCAAGGGACTCCTCTGCGAGGCTCCAGCAGCAATCAAGACCGACTGGGTGGAGGAGTACGCGGAACGGGAGTTCCTGAAGGAGTGGGGAGGCTTCCCCGTACTGGAGCAGGTGACGTACCCCGGCTACGACCCCCGCCCCGAACTGGAGGAGATCACCACCGAACTCCGTGAGCTGTACGCCGTTCGCGAATCCAGGCGATCGCGTGTCGGCCTCGCCATCTGGCAGGAGCAGGTGGACGCCCTGGAGGGCCGCGCCGAGGTCCTGGAAGCGACTCCGGTACAGAAGGAACGCACGGAGCTGGTCCCCACGGGCAAGACCTACGCCGACTACTGGAGGATCGCCGACGCCCGGGAACGGCGCTTCATGCTGCTCGACACCGGAACCCGCCTGGAGTGCGCGAAGGGCCAGCGAGGGGGGCGCCCTGCGGACATGAAGCGCCGCGCGCTGGAACGACTGTCGATCGACCTGCCCGGCACGAAGTCACAGCGGCGACGCGAGACGGCTTGAGCGCCACTCGCAGCACGCCCTTCTCAGCGGCAGAGCGATGACGAGATGACGGTTCTACCTATTTTTTGATTGAACATAGAAAACTTAGAGAAAAACAGATCACCAGCTCCATCCGTCATCTCGCCATCACAGCACCGCGCCGCTGAAGGTGCGCAGCACGCGCCGCGCCCGCCTGGAAGTGGGCGGACGTGCGTCGCAACCACATCCGTTTGCGCGGGAGGGGCAGGGCGGTGGCCCCCCCTTCCACCCTTGACCAGCACGTGTGGGAGCCGGAACTCTCGCATGGTCAATTAGGTTGTTTCGGCGGGCTGTTGTCCCGAGCCATCGAAAATTGGGCTGGCATCCTGACCGGCCACGCGGCGGCCGGCTTCCGGGTATGCCACTGGGAGGCGGCAGACTGCGGGGATGGATGCTTCTCATGACGACGCTGGTCGCCACCATGCTAAGCCGGTTTGGGTCAAGTCGATGGGCGGCCCGTTGATCGTCGTACCGGAATCCTCGCTGAGCGAGTGGGGTGGGTGCACGGATCACGGTTCCGTCCTGGGTGACGCCGATGGCCGTGATGACTACGACCGCGCCTGCGAGGTAGAGGACTGGGCTGGAGTGATCACTGTGGGTGCGGGTCCTGCCAACGCACTTGTCCTGGCCGATGAACCTGCGACGACATGCTTTCTGCCAGAGAAGCGTCTGTTCGTGCGGTGGTTGGCGGCGGACCAGGAAGCCGAGTTGTTCGCGGGAGCCGAGGCCGTCTTGGCTGACCCGACCACTGCGTGGGAGGACGCCGGGCTGTGGGTCACCGATGGTCCGGCGGTATTGATGGACTCGGCGGAAGCCGGTGCCGACCTGGGGGTGGACTATCCCGACGGAGGGCGGCCGGACCAGGCCCCGGTGCGGCTTCCGACGGGCCGGTGGAGGGTGCGCGCGGTCCATTCAACAGGCGATTTCCCGTGGGTGGGTCTAGTGCAGCTTGTCGCTGACGGAGGTCCGTTCCCTCGGTAGCGCACCCCGCCTGCTGCGCTGAGTGACGGTCGGCAGGGTGTCCAACAAACGATGGTTTGCGAGACGGTCGCGAGGTGCCGCCCCCAAGCCTCGATCCGTGCCTCAAAACCCGTCTCAGAACATCCCGCAATCCCTTGATGTTCTGAGACGAGTTCCGAGACGATGGGTACGTGACGACGAACACGGGACACTTGATCGGATACGCGCGCGTCTCCACCGACGACCAGGAAGCGCAGTTGCAGCACGAAGCGCTGACCGAGGCGGGCTGCGCCCGGATCTTCACGGACAAGGCAAGCGGCAAGAACACGGACCGCCCGGAGCTCACGGCCGCTCTGGACTACGCCCGCCCCGGGGACACCCTCTGCGTGTGGAAGCTGGACCGATTCGCCCGCTCGCTGATCGACCTCGTCACCCTGGTGGACTCGCTCGCCGCCCGTGGCATCGGATTCAGGGTGCTGACGGGGGCACTGGCGAGCATTGACCCGAACACACCGGATGGGCGGCTCATGCTTCAGGTGGTGGGCGCCATGGCGGAGTTCGAGCGCAGCTTGATCAAGGACCGCACCCGGGCCGGTCTGGAGGCTGCCAAGGCTCAGGGACGTACGGGTGGACGCCCGGCCGTCATGGACGCTGACAAGCTCGCCGCAGCCAAGGCCCGTAAGGCGAACGGTGAAAGCGTCACCGCCATCGCCAAGGCTCTTGGAGTGTCCCGCGCAACCCTCTACCGGGCCTTGAGGGCCAGCGAGTAGCCGCTGGCGCTCGGTGGTAGCCGTCATGCCACTGCGCCGGAATGATTGCCGTCATGATGACCCACGGCTACAACGGGAGCCAAGTCCTCTTTCGGCAGGCGAAGGCGCGCGCCCTTGCTGCGCAGAGATTCGCGAGAGAGGCGGCTGAGGAAGAGTCGGCCGGCCGCACCGGCATGGAGCGCAGGCAGCGCGAAAGGGACGCCGTGATTGCCACGGTGATCCTTGCGCAGGGGGCCGCCGAAGGCTACGTCAACTGGGTCTACCTCCAGGCCGGCATCCCTCCGAGCGGCACGTGGATAGACCGCTGGCGAGGTCTCCGTAACGCCGCAGCGCGGCTTGGCCGAGACGACAGGATCGGTCTCCCCAAAGAGCACAAAGACTTTTTCAACGAGCTGGACGCCTGGCGCAACTTCCTGCTTCACGGTGACGAAAAGGCACGCGAATCTCTCCATAAGGCGTTGGCGTCTCAGGTCCTTGCCGGTCAGGCCGTCGAGGTTGAGCTTCTTGACGGGGTCTATGCGCTCAACGTGATGGATCGTGTCGATGCGGCGTGCCGATGGGCTGAAGCGCGTACCGGAATCTCTGCCCCGGCTGTGCGCGGGGCGTGGGTCGCAACCGACGAATGCTGATCTGGGATCAGATCTCGTGGGCTTCAGCGCGCCACGTGACCTGCGGCCCCGCCCTCAGTATGAGGTCCGGGACCACTGACGCCGGCTCGCCCCCACAGTTCCTCGCTGTGCTCCGCGAAGCGGTCGAACATGCCCCCACCGCCGTGACGGCGCAGGTGCAGCAGTGGTGAGTCATGGCCCACGAACCGAGCGAGATGCGGCGTCACCAGCGCGTCGTCATCGAAGCGGAACACGGACAGGCTTACGTGGTTGATGGCATCCAGAGGAGTGGAGATGCGCGTCTCCACGCCTTCCAGCGGGCCAAGGCGGTCCAGGTGCTCCAGTGTGATCCTGATGCGCGTGGAGACGGACAGGGCGACGTCCTCGATCATCTCCCGCTGGCGGGTCACCTCTCCGTCCGGATCTCCCACGAGGAACCGCACCCGGCACCCGGCCTCAGCCTTGCGCCGGATCGTGTCCGCGAAGTGGGGCACCTGGGTCCAGAAGAAGTAGTTCGTGTAGCCGGCGAGGAAGAGTTCAGTGCGCGCCGACTCGACAAGTTCCGTCCAGACCGTTGATGGGCACGCGGACCGATACGGGTAGCTGTGGACCAACTCACGGTCGGTGCCGGTCTTCACGCGTTCCTGTACAACCTTCGGCCACAACATCTCTTCGTCCACTCCCAGCGCCCGGCAGGCGTCCGCTCGGTTCCTTGCGTGTGGTGTCAGATCAGCATTGCTCAGCCATCGTTCCACCTGCTTCGCGGATACCCCCACCCGGTACGCTAACTGCCGCGTGGACAGGCCCGCGGCTTCCATGGCGGACTGAAGAGCGGTGTTCAAGTCAACCCCCTCGCCGTGGCCTTTTGGGCTTTCTTCGACCCTAGCGCCGAACGTCTCAACTGTCCGCTGTGCGGGGGCAGATACGTCCGCAAGGGTGGGCCACGCTCCCGCCATGACCGAACCGACGCGATACAGCACCCCGCCGATCGAGCTGCCGTTGCACCTGGACCGGGACCCGGACCCTGTCGACGGGTGCGCGGGATGCATCGAGCTGGCCAACGTGCGCTCTCGCGCCCGTGCCGGGGGTGACATGACCACGGTGTCCGACTGCAACGTGTTCATGCGGCGGCACCCCGAGGGGCACTGATGGTCACCGCAGCGGCCATCGGGCGACGCGTGGAGGACGGCGCAGGGCGGGTCGGCATCCTGCGCGACGCGATTTCGGACTATGAGGACCCCGCCGGCCTGCCGAGCGAGCGCCGGAAGCGCCCTACGGCGTTCCTGTGGCCCGAGGGCGGGGGCCGTGAGTGGCTGGGTCGCCCGACTCGGTAAAGCGCGCATAGTGCCCCCATGCGGCCCCGTCCGGCGACGGCGAGCAACACAGCCGGGCGGGGCTCTCCGCTGAGGCTCCCTACAGGTCGAAGACTGCCGTCACGGGCGCGTGATCGCTCCACCGCTCCGCGTGGCTCGCCGCCCGCTCCACGTACGCCTTCACGCAGCGCTCGGCCAAGCGAGGCGAACTGACGATCAGGTCGATCCGCCAGCCGCTGTCGTTGTCGAAGGCGCGCCCGCGGTAGGACCACCAGGAGTAGGGCCCTTCCTGTTCGGGGTGGAGCGCCCGCACGACGTCGACGTAGCCGCCGTCGCCCTCGTCGAGGACCCGGCTCAGCCACTCCCGCTCCTCGGGCAGGAAGCCGGCGTTCTTCTTGTTGGCCTTCCAGTTCTTGAGGTCGGCCTCGCGGTGGGCGATGTTCCAGTCGCCGCAGACGACGACCTCGCGCCCCTCGGCGGCGGCGCGGGTCCTGAGCTCCTTGAGGTACGGCAGGAACTCGCTCATGAACCGGTACTTCTCGTCCTGGCGCTCGGTGCCGACCTCGCCGGAGGGCAGGTAGAGGCTGGCGACGGTCACGCCGGGCAGGTCGGCCTCGACGTACCGGCCGCTGGAGTCGAACTCGGCGGACCCGAAGCCGATCCGTACGGCGTCGGGCTCGCGCCGCGTGTAGAGGGAGACGCCGGCGCGCCCCTTGGCGGCGGCGGGGGCGTGGACGGTGAACCAGCCCTCGGGGCTGCGCACCTCCTCGGGCAGCTGCGCCTCCTCGGCGCGGACCTCCTGGAGGCAGACGGCATCGGCGGAGGTGCCGGCCAGCCACTCGACGAAGCCCTTCTTGGCGGCGGCGCGGAGACCATTGACATTCGCGGTCGTGACAGTGAGCATCCCGGGAGAATACCGACACCTCCCCATCGCATACATGTACGATCCACCGTATGAACATCCAGCCCACGCCCTATGACCACCCCGACGCCGTCAAACTCGAAGACGCCGTCCAGGCGGAGTACGCCGTCCGCTACGGCGACGAGGGCGACGCCACACCGCTGGACGCCGGGATGTTCGTCCCGCCCCACGGCCTCTACCTCCTCGCGTACGACCCCGAGGGCCGGCCGGTCGCCACGGGCGGCTGGCGCACCCAGGACGAGAACGACGAGGGCTACGCGGACGGCGACGCCGAACTCAAGCGCATGTACGTGATCCCCGAGGCCCGTGGCCTGGGCCTGGCCCGCCGCATCCTCGCGGCCCTCGAATCCGACGCCCGCGCCGCCGGCCGCACCCGCATGGTCCTGGAGACGGGCACCGCCCAGCCGGAGGCGATAGCCCTCTACACCTCCAGCGGCTACGAGCCCTGCGCCAAGTTCGGCCACTACCGCGACTACCCCAACAGCCGCTGCTTCGCGAAGCCTCTGGACTGAAGCCTCCGAACCGGAGCCTCCGGCAGCGTCCGGAACACCCGAGATCCCGCCCGATCACGCGATCGGGCGGGATTTCTGCGTTCGCAGGGCTGTTCAAGCCATGTGACATGTGCCATTTTACTGCGCAGCCCGTCAAAGACGGGATCCCAACTCCCCCACCAGGAGTGCGTCTTGCGCATCATGGCCCTCGCCACCGCCCTGCTCACCGCCGCCCTCGCGGCCGCTCCCGCCCAGGCCTCCCAGGCCGAGCCCAAGCCGGACCACGCCTTCGCGGACCCGGCCCAGCGCCCGGCCCACGGCACCGCCAAGGGCAACCCCGGTGCGACCGGCACCACCGGCGGCAGGCTCGAATCGCGCATCCTGCCGATCGTCCACGACTGCAGCCCCTCGCTCCGGATCCGGGCCCAGGAGATGACCGCCGCCCAACTGACGGCGACCTGCGCGAGCCTGGCCAACCAGGACGCCTACTTCCACAGCGTGGTGAACGACTCGGGGCCGGTCGCGGACGACTACAACACCACCCTGGAGGTCGACGTCTTCAACTCCAGCGCCGACTACAAGACCTACGCGGGCAGGATCTACGGCATCGACACCAACAACGGCGGCATGTACCTGGAGGGAGACCCCGCCAAGGCCGGCAACCAGCCGCGCTTCATCTGCTACGAACGCACCGACGTGAGCCCCGGCTGGCAGATCTGGAACCTCAACCACGAGTACACCCACTACCTCGACGGACGCTTCGACCTGTACGGCGACTTCGACGCGAGCCAGACCACCCCCACCGTGTGGTGGGGCGAGGGCATAGCGGAGTACGTCTCCTACTCCTACCGCGGCATCACCTACACCAACGCGATGGCCGAGGCCGGCAAGCACACGTACTCCCTGCGCACGCTGTTCGACACCACCTACGCCAACAGCGACGTCAGCCGCACCTACAACTGGGGCTACCTCGCCGCCCGCTACATGGTCGAGAGGCACCCGGCCGACGTGGCCACCGTGCTCGGCCACTACCGCACCGGAGACTGGGCCGCCGCGCGTTCCTTCCTCACCTCGCTGGACTACGAGAGCGACTGGAACGCCTGGCTGACGGCCGTGGCGACGGCAGGCGCCTGACAGGCCGCGAAGGACTCCTGAGCGAGGAATCCCGCGAGGACCCCCGCGAGGAGTCCTGAACGACGAAGATCCCGCCCGGTCTTCCGACCGGACGGGATCTTCGTTGTCTGTGGACCTGTGGGGATTTGAACCCCAGACCCCCTCGATGCGAACGAGGTGCGCTACCAGACTGCGCCACAGGCCCTTGCGACGTGTGAAACATTAGCATCCCGATCGGGA
>NZ_MWIG01000438.1:0-9710 GCF_002156145.1 Streptomyces sp. NRRL B-24572
CGAGGACATCGACCCCGCCGGCAAGGTGGCGAACTTCGGCCTCGTCTCCGGCATATCCGCGATCTTCGCCACCGTCTTCAACCCGGTCGCGGGCGCCCTCTCGGACCGCTCGGGCCGCCGCAACCCGTGGATCCTCGCCGGCGGACTGCTCGCCCTCCCCGTGATGCTGCTCCTCGGCAGCGTCCACACGATCCTTCTGGTCACCATCGCCTGGTGTCTGGGCCAGGCCGTCATGAACATCTACCAGGCGGCCATCACCTCCGTGGTCCCCGACCGGGTCCCGCTCGCCGCGCGCGGCAAGGCCTCGGCCGCCGTCGGTCTCGGCCTCCCCATCGGCTCCACGATCGGCGCCCTCGTCGGCGCGGCCTTCTCCGAGCACTACCGCACCGGCTACCTCGTCTTCGGCGCGATCGTCGCCGCCACCGCCGTCCTGTTCACCACCTGCGCCCGTGAGGAGCGCATGCCCCCGAAGGCGCCGCTGCCGGTCAGGCAGCAGATCGCGGCCTTCGGCAGCGCCCTGAAGAACCACGACTTCCGCTGGGCCTTCATCGGCCGCGCCCTGCTCATCCTCGGCTACTTCGCGGTGAGCGGCTTCCAGCTGTACATCCTCAAGGACCACACCGACCTGCCCGCCGGCCTCGGCGCCGAGGAGGCCGTGGCGATCCTCATGCCGGTCAACTCGGTCGCCATGGTGGTCTCCACCGTCCTCGGCGGCTGGCTCTCGGACCGCTTCGACCGCCGCAAGCTCTTCGTCGGCGCCTCCGCCGTGCTGGCCGCCGTCGCGCTGCTCATCCCGGCCGTCTCGGCGAGCTGGACCGCGATGCTGGCCTTCTCCGTCGTCAACGGCCTCGGCTTCGGCTGCTACATGGCCGTCGACACCGCCCTGGTGACCATGGTGCTGCCCAAGGCCGAGGACGCGGCCCGGGACATGGGCGTCCTCAACGTCGCCAACGCGGGACCGCAGATCGTCGCCCCCTTCGTGGCCTCGCTCGTCGTGTCGGCGAGTGGCGGATACACGGCGCTCTTCCTGGTCGCGGCCGTACTGTCGGTACTCGGCGCGCTGGCCGTGCGCCCCATCCGCAACGTGCGCTGACCCCGGTCGGTGCCCGCCGCGGTCGATCCGTGACGTTCACCGGCCCGCGTCGGCGCACGCCGCAGCCCGTCCGCGGCCGTGCACCGACCCGCGTCGGCGCACGCCGAACACCGTCCACAGCGGGCGCCGGCCCCCGCCGGCGCCCGCCCAGTACCGCAGGAAAGGCGGCACCGTGCGCCTGCACACCACCACGTGGGGATCCGGCGACCGGACCGCCCTGCTCGTCCACGGCATCATGGCCGACCACCGCACCTGGCGCCGGGTCGGACCGGCGCTCGCGGAGCGCGGCTACCGGGTGATCGCCGTGGACCTGCGGGGGCACGGGGCGAGCGAGCGGGCCGCGGGCCCGGAGGCGTACCGCCCGGAGGACCACGCCGACGACCTCGTCGCATCCCTGCCCGCCGGCGCGGAGCTGGCGATCGGGCACTCGCTCGGCGGGCTCGTCCTCGCGCAGGCGGTGGAGCGCCTGGCCCCGGCCCGCGCGGTGTACTCCGACCCGGCCTGGCACCTGGCGGCCGGCCCCTGCGGCTACCGGGCCGAGCTCTTCGTCCGGGGCAAGAGGATGACCCGGGAACAGATCAGGGGGTTCAACCCGCACTGGCCGGACGAGGACGTCGACATCGAGATGGCGTCGGTACGGGACTGGGACGAGCGGAGCGCCCACGGCCTCACGCCCTTCGTGGGCGCCGACCTGTGGCCGCTCCGGCCCGTGGTGCCCTCGCTCGTGACCCTCGCCGATCCGAGCACACTGGTGCGGCCGGAGGACGCCCGGATGCTTGCGGGCCGCGGGTTCGAGCTCCGTAGGGTGAAGGGGGCGGGGCACACGATCCACCGGGACGACTTCGACGGGTTCATGTCCGCCCTGGACGGCTGGATCTGACGTACCGTTCAGGCATGGACGAAGCGTCGATGGACAGTGCGATGGTGGGACTGCTCGGCCGTGTGACCGGCACCGTCGGTCCCGGCCTCGTCGGCGAGGTGATCGTCCGGATCCGCGGCGGCGCCGAGCACTTCCTCGCGTATCCCGCCTCGCCGAAGGAGCGGATCGAGGTCGGGACGGTGGTGATGGTCATGGAACATCTCCCTCCGCGCACCGTCTATGTCACAGCCGCGTACGACAGTTGACCGAACCGTTGAGTGTGCGCCCGTCAGGGGCGCACACTCCCTTCACCGGATCCGCTCGGCTCCGGTGAAGGGGGACCTAGTCCAATGGGCATCGGCATTCTGGCGGGCGTCGTCGTCGGCGCGCTCGTCGTTCTGATCGGTGTGTTCAAACTGATGTGGCGCGTCGCGGAACCCAACGAGGCGCTCATCATCTCCGGTTCCAACCACAAGATGGAGGGCCTCGGCGACGGCATGGGGTTCCGCATCGTCACCGGTCGCGGGACCCTCGTGCTCCCCGGCGTCCAGGCGGTGCGGAAGCTGTCGCTGGACCTCAACGAGACGCAGCTGTCGGTGGAGTGCGTCACCCACCAGGGCATTCCGCTGAAGGTCCGCGGCGTGGTGATCTTCAAGGTCGGTGACGACTTCGTGTCGATCGCCAACGCGGCCCGCCGCTTCCTCGACCAGCAGAAGCTGATGAGCGAGCGGGTGCACATCGTCTTCGCCGGTCATCTCCGCGCCATCGTCGGCGGGTTGACGGTCGAGGACATGATCCGTGACCGGGAGAAGCTGACCGGGCAGGCCCGTTCGGCCTGTGGCACGGAGATGGAGAAGCTCGGCCTGATCGTCGACTCGCTGCAGATCCACGAGATCGAGGACCCGACCGGGTACATCAAGAACCTGGCCGCCCCGCACGCGGCCGCCGTCCAGCGGGACGCGCGGATCGCCCAGGCGGAGGCGAACCGGCGGGCGACCGAGGCCGAGCAGCAGGCCGCGGCGCGCATGTCGGAGGCGACCCGCGACAGCGAGATCCTCCAGGCGGGCTACCAGGCCGAGCGGGACCAGGCCTCCGCCCGGGCCCGGCAGGCCGGCCCGCTCGCCGACGCGGCCTCGCGCCAGGAGGTCGTCGTCCAGGAGACCCGGGTCGCCGAGCTGGAGGGCCTCCGCAAGGAGCAGCAGCTCCAGGCGGAGGTCCGCAAGCCGGCCGACGCCATGGCGTACGAGACCCGGACGCTGGCGGCGGCCGAGCGCGACGCCCGGATCTCGGCCGCCGAGGCCGAGGCGAAGGAGACGGAGCTCGCGAGCGCGGCCAAGGCGACGGCGACCCGGCTCACCGGTGAGGCCGAGGCGGCGGCGCAGCACGCCAAGGGCCTCGCGGTCGCCGAGGCCACGCGCGCGAAGGGCCTGGCGGAGGCCGAGGCGATCAAGGCGCGGGCGGCGGCGCTCGCGGAGAACCAGGAGGCCGTGGTCGCCCAGCAGCTGGCCGAGAAGTGGCCGGAGATCGTCTCCGCGGGCGCCTCCGCCTTCGGGAACGTCGACCAGATGGTGCTGCTCAACGGCGCCGACGGCATGGCGGACGTCTTCGCGAAGGCGCTGACCATGGGCGGGACGGGTCTGGGCCTGGCCCGGCAGCTCCTGGCCACGATGAGCCCGGCGGCGCAGGAGAAGCTGAGCGGGGCGGTTCTGCCGACGCCGCGGACCGAGGAGAGCGTGGAGATCCCGGTGGGCGACGGGCAGTGACCGCGTACGAAGGGCCCGGTGCCGTCCCGGCACCGGGCCCTTCCGTGCGTTCCGCTCGGCCTCAGTTGTGCCCGAACTTGCGTTCCTTGCGGTGGGACGCGTGCTCGACGAGGGACGTCGGTGCCACGTCTCTCGTGGGGGTCGGCGCGCTCTTCTCCTTCGCGGCCGCTTCGGTGCGGTGCTCATGGCCGCCGGTACGGGCTCCCCGGTTCGTCCGGGTCTGTTTCTTGCCCACGATCGTGCCTCCCGTGACGGGTGTCGGACGGTGGTCCGTATGCCCCCAGCCTGGCACGGGGGTGGAAGACCCGCACGTCAGAGCGGGTCGCGTACGGGGCCGGCCGGAAGGCCCTACCGTGACCCCATGACGACGTACCCCCGGTCCGCTCCCCACTCCACGACCGAGGCCGATCCGCACCTCATCGGCCCCGTCCGCACCTCCTACGCGCCGGACCGCGACGGCGCGCCCGACCCCGGGGAGATCGTCTGGACCTGGGTGCCCTTCGAGGAGAACGACGGCAGGGGCAAGGACCGGCCGGTGCTCGTGGTGGCACGGGAGGAGTCCGGCACCCTGCTCGCCGTCCAGCTGTCCAGCAAGCGCCACGACCACGACAAGGAGTGGGTGGCGATCGGGACGGGGTCCTGGGACAGCGAGCGGCGCGAGTCCTGGGTGGACCTGGACCGGGTGCTGCGGGTGCGCGAGTCGGGGATGCGGCGCGAGGCCTGCGCCCTGGACCGGCCTCGGTTCGACCGGGTGGTGGAGCGGCTCGTGGAGCGCTACGGCTGGTCCTGAACGCACCCCGTGCGGGGCCCGCGCCCGCGCTGGGCGGCGTCCCGCCGCCCTCCGTGTGGGCCCGCGCCCGCGCCGGGCGGGACGGATGGGCACGACGGGGCGGGCGCCACCCCGGCGGAACGCATGCCCACAACGGAGGTTTCCGGGGCTGCGGGGGAATCAGGACAAGCAGGTGCACAGGGGGCGCATGCGTGCCGTCCGAGGCGCTCTTGCACGCCGCCCCGTGGTGGCTTTAGGTGGAAGCAGCGGTTCACCCGAGGACCAGGAGGTGCACGGATGTCGCCCAGCGGCATACCGCGTGGCGGCCCCCCTCTCACCGAGGCGGAGGCGGAGGACCTGCTGCGATGTATCTGCTTCAAGACGGGTCCGCCCCGCACGGTGGGGGTGGAGCTGGAGTGGCTCGTGCACGAGCTGCGCGACCCCCGTCTTCCGGTGCGGCCGCCGAGGCTCGCGGCCGCGCTGGACACCGTACGGGCCCTGCCTCTGGTGTCGGCCCTCACGTTCGAACCAGGCGGGCAGCTGGAGCTCAGCTCGCGCCCGGCCGGCTCCCTCATGGAGTGCCTGGACTCGCTCGCCGCCGATCTGGACGCGGTGCGGGCGGCGCTCGGACCGCTCGGCCTGACCCTCAGCGGATACGGGGTGGACCCCTGGCACGCGCCGCGCGGCCGGGTGCTCCATGAGCCGCGGTACGACGCGATGGAGACCGTGCTCGACCGGACCGGGCCCGCCGGGCGGGCGATGATGTGCGATTCGGCCTCGGTGCAGATCTGCCTCGACGCCGGCTTCGAGGAGCCGGGTCCGCTCGGTTACCACCGGCGCTGGCAGCTCGCCCATCTGCTCGGCGCGGTCCTCGTGGCCGCTTTCGCCAACTCCCCCGTGCACGGCGGGCGCCGGACGGGGTGGCGCTCGACCCGGCAGGCGCTGTGGGCGGATCTGGACCCGCGGCGGGCGCTCGCGCCGTCGCCGGACGGGGAGCCGCGCGCGGAGTGGGCGGCGCACGTCCTGGACACCCCGGTGATGTGCGTACGGGCCGAGGAGGGGCCGTGGGCGGTGCCGGAGGGGCTGACGTTCCGGGAGTGGCTGCGGACGGGCCTCCCCCGGCCGGCCGACGTCGACGACCTGCGGTATCACATGACGACCCTGTTCCCGCCGGTGCGGCCGCGCGGGCACCTGGAGCTGCGGATGATGGACGCACAGCCCGGCGCGGACGGCTGGATGGTGCCGGTGGCGGTGACGACGGCCGTCTTCGACGATCCGGAGGCTGCGGAGAGCGTGTACCGGGCGGTGAAGCCCCTCGCGGAGCGGGCGGGCCAGGGTCCCGCGCCGCGCAATCCGCTGTGGCTGGCGGCGGCCCGTGACGGTCTCGCCGATGCCGAGCTGCACGCCGCCGCCCGCGCGGTCTTCTCCGCCGCGCTCGACGCGCTGCCCCGGATCGGGGCGAGCGAGGGGGTGCGGCGGGCGGTCGCCGCCTTCCACGAGCGGTACGTGATCCCCGGGAGCTGCCCGGCCGACAACCTCCAGGTGGTGACGTCATGAGCGGGGTCCCCGACGATCAGGAGTCCATGCGGCGGCGGGCCCTCGACGCCCTCACCACCGCGCGGGACCGCACCGCGCTCCTCACCTCCTGCGTGGAGGACGGCGAACTCACCGCGCAGCACTCGCCGTTGATGTCCCCGCTGGTCTGGGACCTGGCGCACGTCGGCAACCAGGAGGAGCAGTGGCTGTGGCGGGCCGTCGCGGGGCGCGAGGCGCTGCGGCCCGAGATCGACTCCCTGTACGACGCCTTCCAGCACCCGCGCGCCGCCCGCCCGTCGCTGCCGCTGCTCTCGCCCGGCGAGGCACGGGCCTATGCCGGCGACGTACGGACCCGGGTGCTCGACATCCTGGAGAACACCCCGCTGGAGGGGCGGCCGCTGCTCGACGCGGGCTTCGCCTTCGGGATGATCGCCCAGCACGAACAGCAGCACGACGAGACGATGCTGATCACCCATCAGCTGCGGAAGGGGCCGGCCGTCCTGACCGCTCCCCCGCCGCCGGCCCTGCGGTCGGGTCCGCTGCCCGCCGAAGTCCTCGTCCCCGGCGGTCCGTTCACCATGGGGACCTCGGACGAGCCCTGGGCCCTGGACAACGAACGGCCGGCGCACCACCGTGTCGTCCCCGCCTTCCACATCGACACCGTCCCCGTCACGAACGGCGCCTACCTCGCCTTCATGGCCGACGGCGGCTACACGGACCGCCGTTGGTGGCGGCCCGAGGGCTGGGCGCAGATCAGGGAGCACGACATCGCGGCCCCGCTGTTCTGGCGCCGGGACGGCGGGCAGTGGCTGCGCCGCCGGTTCGGGGTGACGGAGCCGGTGCCCGAGGAGGAGCCGGTCCTGCACGTCAGCTGGTACGAGGCGGACGCCTACGCCCGCTGGGCGGGGCGCCGGCTCCCGACCGAGGCGGAGTGGGAGAAGGCAGCCCGGCACGACCCGGCCACCGGGCGTTCCCGCCGCTACCCGTGGGGCGACGCCGATCCGGGTCCCGAGCACGCGAACCTCGGGCAGCGGCACCTGCGGCCCGCTGCGGCCGGCAGCTATCCGGCGGGCGCCTCGCCCCTCGGCGTACGGCAGCTGATCGGTGACGTGTGGGAGTGGACGGCGAGCGACTTCCTGCCGTACCCGGGGTTCACGGCCTTCCCGTACAAGGAGTACTCGGAGGTGTTCTTCGGTCCGGAGTACAAGGTGCTGCGGGGCGGTTCGTTCGCGGTGGACCCGGTGGCCTGCCGGGGCACCTTCCGCAACTGGGACCTGCCGGTGCGGCGCCAGATCTTCTCCGGCTTCCGGACGGCGCGCAGTGCGGAGCTCGACTGATGTGCCGTCATCTCGCTTACGTGGGCGGACCGGTGGCGCTCGGAGAGCTGCTGGTCCGGCCGCCGCACGCCCTCCTCCGCCAGTCCTGGGAGCCCCGTACGCAGGACAGCGGCGTGGTGAACGCCGACGGCTTCGGCGTGGGCTGGTACGCCGAGGGGGATCCGGTGCCGGCGCGCTACCGGCGGGCCGGCCCGATCTGGGGCGACCTGTCCTTCGCCGACCTCGCCCGGGTGGTGCGCGCCGGGGCGTTCCTCGGGGCGGTCCGGGGAGCCACGCTCCCCGGCGCCGACGGGGAGGCCGCGGCGGCGCCGTTCACCGCCGGGCCCTGGCTGTTCAGCCACAACGGCGCGGTCGGGGGCTGGCCGGACTCCCTCACCGCGCTCGCCGGGGCGTTGCCGGCCGGGGAGCTGCTGCGTCTGGAGGCGCGCAGCGACTCGGCGCTGCTCTGGGCGCTCGTGCTGCACCGGCTGCGGGCGGGGGACGCGCCGGGGGCGGCCCTCGCCGACACCGTCAGGGAGGTCGCGGCCGCGGCCCCCGGGTCCCGGCTGAACCTGCTGCTCACCGACGGCGACCTGATCGCCGCGACCGCCTGGCGGAACAGCCTCTGGTACCTGCCCGGCCCCGGCCGGGTGGCCGTGGCCTCCGAACCGTACGACGACGATCCGCGCTGGCGGGAGGTGCCCGAGCACACGCTCGTCACCGCCGACCGCGCCGACGTCACCCTCACCCCGCTCAAGGAGCCGTCCGCGTGAGCCCGTTCCAGCTGACCCGCACCCTCGCCGAGGACGCCGCCGGCGCCGATCTCCGCGCCGACGTCCTCCACGGTCTGACCCGCTCCCCCAAGGAGCTGCCGCCCAAGTGGTTCTACGACGCCCGGGGCAGCGAGCTCTTCGAGGAGATCACCCGGCTGCCCGAGTACTACCCCACGCGCGCGGAGCGGGAGATCCTGGCCGCTCGGGCGCCGGAGATCGCCGCCGCGACCGGGGCCCGGACGCTGGTGGAGCTGGGTTCCGGCTCATCCGAGAAGACCCGGTTCCTGATCGACGCGCTGCTGCCGGACCTGGCCGCGTACGTGCCCGTGGACGTGAGCGAGTCCGCGCTGGTCGGGGCGGCCGAGTCGCTGCTCGCGGACCGTCCGGACCTGTGGGTGCACGCGCTCGTCGCCGACTTCACGCGCGGGCTCGCGCTGCCGGGGACGCCGGGGCCGCGTCTGGTGGCCTTCCTCGGGGGCACGATCGGCAATCTGCTCCCCGCCGAGCGGCGGACCTTCCTGCGCTCGGTCCGTGCGATGCTCACGCCGGGAGACGCGCTGCTGCTCGGCACGGACCTGGTGAAGGACGAGGCGACGCTCGTGGCCGCCTACGACGACGCGGCCGGGGTGACGGCCGAGTTCAACAAGAACGTGCTGTCCGTGATCGACCGCGAGCTGGGCGCGGACGCCGATCCGGCCGCCTTCGACCACGTGGCCGTCTGGGATGCCGAGCGGGAGTGGATCGAGATGCGGCTGCGCGCCCGCCGCGCGCTGACCGTGAAGATCCCGGAGCTGGATCTCGTGGTGCCGTTCGCGGCGGGCGAGGAGATGCGGACGGAGGTGTCGGCGAAGTTCCGTCAGGCGGGTGTACGGGAGGAGCTGGCGGCGGCGGGCCTCGAACTGGCCCGCTGGTGGACGGACGGCGAGGGCAGGTTCGCGCTGTCCTTGGCGACGGCTCGCTGAGGGGCGCCCCGCCGGGAGACGGCCTGCTGGGCCGCGGCGGCCAGGGCCCGGCGGTCTGGATACCGAATACTGGATATCGGATCCATTATTCGAATATCGGCCACCATCCGCCGCGCGCTGACGACCCGCCACAAGGACGCGCCGAGCGGATCGTCCCCGACGTACGCGGCGGCTCCGGTGGGCCGGTAGTCGATCCGTACCGGCAGCACGGCGCACCCGGCGTCCAGGGCGGCCTGGAAAGCGGCCGGGCGGAAGCGCCCCCCGCCCCGTCCGCACCAGGTCGACCCCTCGGGGAAGACGACCACCCGGCCCCCGCCGGCGAGCACCCCGGACATCGCCCGCACGGCGCCGGGCAGGGCCCTGAGCCGGTCGCGGTCGATGAAGAGGGTGCCGCCGAGGGCGGCGAGCGTGCCGAGGACGGGCCAGCGGCGGACCTCCGCCTTGGCCACCATCCGGCCGGGCAGCACGGCCGCGACGAGGGGGATGTCCAGCCAGGAGACGTGGTTGGCGACGACGAGGAGCGGGCCGTCGAGCGCGGCGGCCGTCCCCTCGTACCGCACGCGCACGCCGAAGGCGCGGACCACCGCCCGCACCCAGCTCCGGGCGAGGGCGAGGCGGGCGGCCGCCGGGAGCAGCCCG
>NZ_MWIG01000439.1:0-23097 GCF_002156145.1 Streptomyces sp. NRRL B-24572
GCCCCCAGCGGCGCCTCCGCCTTCCGCGCCCTGACCCGCACCAGCAGTGGCGGCGCACAACGTGGTGCGGGTTCAGGCGCGGGAGCCTCTGGCGCCGGCAAGGGCGCCGTTCCGTTGTGCCCACCCGTTCCGCCCCTTGCGGAACGCCTGCCCACAACGGGGTGGGCGCCGACCCCGGCGGGGCGCCCGTCAGCGGGTGCCGTACACCGGGTGCGGGGGCTCCGCGGCGGCCAGGAGCTTCAGGGCCGTCTCCCCCGCCTCCGTCGCCGTCCACCGCCCGCCCTTGTCCGCCGTCGGGCCCGGCCGCCAGCCCTCCATGACCGTGATCCGGCCCGCCTCGGCCTCGAAGACGCGCCCCGTGACGCCGGCGGAGGCCGCGGAGCCCAGCCAGACCACGAGGGGGGAGACGTTCTCCGGGGCCATCGCGTCGAAGCCTGCCCCCGAAGGCGCGGCCATCGTCTCGGCGAACGTCTGCTCGGTCATCCGGGTCCGGGCCGCGGGCGCGATCGCGTTGACCTGGACCCCGTACCGGCCCATCTCGGCCGCGGCGACGAGCGTGAGGCCGACGATCCCGGCCTTCGCGGCGGAGTAGTTGCCCTGGCCGACGCTGCCGAGCAGCCCCGCGCCGGAGCTGGTGTTGATCACTCGCGCGACGGGCTCGCGCCCGGCCTTGGCCTCCGCCCGCCAGTACGCGGCGGCATGCTTGAGCGGCAGGAAGTGGCCCTTGAGGTGGACGCGCATGACGGCGTCCCAGTCGTCCTCGTCGAGGTTGACGAGCATGCGGTCGCGGAGGAAGCCGGCGTTGTTGACGAGGGTGTCGAGGCGGCCGAAGGTGTCAAGGGCCGTGGTGACGAGTGAGGCCGCGCCGTCCGTCGTCGCGATGTCGCCGCCGTGGGCGACCGCCTCGCCGCCCGACGCGACGATCTCGTCGACGACCTGCTGGGCGGGCCCCGCCCCGCCTCCGGTGCCGTCGAGGCCGACCCCGAGGTCGTTGACGACGACCTTGGCGCCCTCGGCGGCGAAGGCGAGCGCGTGCGCGCGGCCGAGCCCGCGGCCCGCCCCGGTGACGACGACGACGCGTCCGTTGCACAGTCCGGTCATGGTGAGTGCCTTTCGGTGAGTGGTGGGTTCAGTGGTTGACCGTCGCCGCGTCCAGGAAGGCCGGGCGTTCCCCGGCCCCGTGGACGAGCAGGCTGGCGCCGCTGATGTACGCGGCCCGGTCGGAGGCGAGGAAGACGCAGGCGTCGCCGATGTCGGTGGGCTCGGCGAGCCGGCCGAGGGGCACGGTGCGGCCGACGGAGGCGATGCCGTCCTCGTCCCCGTAGTGCAGGTGGGAGAGTTCGGTGCGCACCATGCCGGGGACGAGTGTGTTGACCCGTACCAGCGGTGCCCATTCCACCGCCATGGAGCGGGCGAGGTTGTCCAGGCCCGCCTTGGCGGCTCCGTAGGCCGCGCTGCCCGGTGAGGGGCGGGTGCCGCTGACGCTGCCGATCATGATGACGGTCCCGCCGCCGGGCTGACGGCGCATCACCTCGTACGCGGCGAGGGAGGCGGTCAGCGGGGCGACGAGGTTCAGTTCGAGGACGCGGGCCTGTTGCTCGGCGCTCCCCTCGTCGAGCATCCGGAACGGGGTTCCGCCGGCGTTGTTGACCAGGACGTCCAGCCTGCCGTGGTCCTCGTGGACCCGGGTGAAGAAGTCCGCGACGGCGGCCGGGTCGCGCAGGTCGACGGGGAGGAAGCGGGCCGTGCGCCCGGCCGCCTCGACGGGCTTCTCGGGGGCGCGTCGCGCGCAGGTCACGACCTCCGCGCCCGCTTCGAGCAGAGCACGGGCGATTCCGGCGCCGACGCCCCGTGTGCCGCCGGTGACGACGGCGACGGATCCCGACAGATCGATGGTGACTGGCAAGGGACACCTCCCGCAGCGCGCGAACCGCTGCTATCTTCCACCTAACAAACGTTTGGTGGAAAGGTAGCTGATCTGCTCATGGGTGTCTCCACCTCCGCCCCGGACAAGGGCATCGCCGTCGTCACCGTCGACTTCCCCCCGGTCAACGCCCTCCCCGTCCAGGGCTGGTACGACCTCGCCGCCGCGGTCCGCGCCGCAGGGGCCGATCCCGAGGTGCGCTGCGTCGTCCTCACCGCGGAGGGCCGCGGCTTCAACGCCGGCGTCGACATCAAGGAGATCCAGCGCACGGCCGGGCACGACGCCCTCCTGGGCGCCAACCGCGGCTGTTACGAGGCCTTCGCCGCCGTCTACGACTGCGAGGTGCCGGTGGTCGCCGCCGTGCACGGCTTCTGCCTCGGCGGCGGCATCGGCCTGGTCGGCAACGCCGACGCGATCGTCGCCTCCGAGGACGCGACCTTCGGCCTGCCCGAGCTGGACCGGGGCGCGCTCGGCGCGGCCACGCACCTGTCCCGGCTGGTCCCGCAGCAGCTGATGCGGGCGCTGTACTACACCTCGCGCACGGTCACCGCCGAGGAGCTGCACCGGCACGGCTCGGTCTGGCGGGTCGTCCCGCGCGAGCGGCTGCTCGACGCGGCGCTCGAACTCGCGCGGGAGATCGCCGCCAAGGACGGGCAGCTGATCCGGCTGGCCAAGGCCGCGATCAACGGCATCGACCCGGTGGACGTCCACCGCAGCTACCGCTTCGAGCAGGGCTTCACCTTCGAGGCCAACCTCAGCGGCGTGGCCGACCGGGTCCGCGACACCTTCGGCAAGGAGAACGCCGTCAAGGCAGACAAGGAGCAGCAGTCATGAGCAGGGACAAGACGATGACCGCCGAGGAGGTCGTGGGCCGGCTCCGCAGCGGGATGACGATCGGCATCGGCGGCTGGGGCTCGCGGCGCAAGCCGATGGCCCTGGTACGGGCGCTGCTGCGCTCCGACCTCACCGACCTCACCGTGGTCTCGTACGGCGGCCCGGACGTCGGGCTGCTCGCCGCGGCCGGGAAGATACGCAAGCTGGTCGCGGCCTTCGCCACGCTCGACTCCGTCCCCCTGGAGCCGCACTTCGGCGCGGCCCGGCAGCGCGGTGACTTCGAGCTGGTGGAGCTGGACGAGGCCATGGTGATGTGGGGCCTGACCGCCGCCGTGCACCGCCTGCCCTTCATGCCGATCCGGGCCGGGCTCGCCTCGGACGTGATGACCGTCAACCCCTCGCTGCGGACGGTCACCTCCCCGTACGACGACCGCGAGGAGCTCGTCGCCGTCCCCGCGCTGCACCTGGACGCCGCGCTCGTCCACCTCAACCGCGCCGACGTGCACGGCAACGGCCAGTACCTGGGCCCCGACCCGTACTTCGACGACCTGTTCTGCGAGGCCGCCGACGCCGCGTACGTCTCCTGCGAGCGGATCGTGGAGACCTCGGAGCTGCTCAAGGACGCGGGGCCGCAGTCGCTGCTGCTCAAGCGGGCGTTCGTCGACGGTGTCGTGGAGGCCCCGAACGGCGCGCACTTCACCTCCTGCGCCCCGGACTACGACCGGGACGAGGCCTTCCAGCGCGCCTACGTCAAGGCGGCCCGGGACCCGGAGGCCTGGCGGGAGTTCACCGCCCGGTTCCTGTCCGGGGACGAGGACGCCTACCAGGCCGCGGTCGCGGCCTTCCAGAAGGAGGAAGCGTGAGCGGCACCGACAGCACCACGACGGCGGCCACGCGTGCCGAGTACTGCGTCGTCGCCTGCGCCGAGGCGTGGCGGGACGCGGGCGAGGTCCTGGCCAGCCCGATGGGCACCGTCCCGATGATCGGCGCCCGGCTCGCGAAGCTCACCTTCTCCCCCGACCTGCTGCTGACCGACGGGGAGGCGCTGCTCGTCGCCGACGTGCCGGCGGTCGGCGCCGCACCCCGGGTGGTGGAGGGCTGGCTGCCGTACCGGCAGCACCTGGCCATGGTCGCCACCGGGCGCCGGCACGTGATGATGGGCGCGAGCCAGCTCGACCGGTACGGCAACCAGAACATCAGCTGCATCGGCGACTGGGCGCGGCCGAAGCGCCAGCTCCTCGGCGTGCGCGGCGCACCGGTCAACACCCTGAACAACCCGACCAGTTACTGGGTCCCCAAGCACTCGACGCGCGTCTTCGTCGAGCGGGTCGACATGGTCTCCGGCGTCGGCTACGACCGGGCGGCCGCGGCCGGCCCCTCCGCGACCCGCTACCACCGCCTCCCGGACGTCATCAGCGACCTCGGCGTCTTCGACTTCGAGACCCCGGACCGCACCATGCGGCTGCGTTCGCTGCACCCCGGCGTGACGGTCGAGGAGGTCCTCGCGGCGACCGGTTTCGCGCTGACCGTGCCCGACGAGGTGCCATACACCCGTGAGCCCACCGCCGAGGAACTCCGGCTGATCCGCGAGGAGATCGACCCGAAGGGGCTGCGCGACCGGGAGGTCCCCTCATGAGCGACGTCACCCTCGCGACGCCGCTGACCGAACTCGTCGGGGTGCGCCACCCCGTCGTGCAGACCGGCATGGGGTGGGTGGCCGGTCCCCGCCTGGTCTCGGCCACCGCCGACGCCGGGGCGCTCGGGATCCTGGCCTCGGCGACGATGACCGTCGACCAGCTCCGCTCCGCGGTGCGTGAGGTCAAGTCCCGTACGGACGCGCCCTTCGGCGTGAACCTGCGCGCGGATGCCGGGGACGCCGCCGAGCGCGTGCGGATCATCATCGACGAGGGTGTGAAGGTCGCCTCCTTCGCGCTCGCGCCGTCCCGCGAGCTGATCGCGCGGCTCAAGGACGCGGGGGTCGTCGTGATCCCCTCCATCGGGGCCAGGCGGCACGCCGAGAAGGTAGCGGCCTGGGGCGCCGACGCGGTGATCGTGCAGGGCGGGGAGGGCGGCGGCCACACCGGCAGCGTCGCCACCACCGTCCTGCTGCCGCAGGTCGTGGACGCCGTGGACATCCCGGTCGTCGCGGCCGGCGGCTTCCACGACGGGCGCGGCCTGGTCGCGGCCCTCGCCTACGGCGCCGCCGGGATCGCCATGGGCACGCGCTTCCTGCTCACCTCCGACAGCACGGTCCCCGACGCGGTGAAGGCCCGCTACCTCGCCGCGGCGGTCACGGACGTCACCGTCACCACGAAGGTGGACGGACTGCCGCACCGGATGCTGCGTACGGAGCTGGTCGACGCCCTGGAGCGCTCGGGCCGGGCCTCCTCGCTCCTTCGGGCGGTCCGGCACGCGGCGGCCTTCCGTCGCGAGTCCGGCATGAGCTGGCCGCAGATGGTCCGTGACGGCCTGGCGATGAAGCACGGCAAGGACCTGACGTGGAGCCAGATCCTGCTGGCGGCCAACACCCCGATGCTGCTCAAGGCGTCCATGGTCGAGGGCCGTACCGATCTGGGCGTGATGGCCTCCGGACAGGTCGCCGGCCTGATCGACGACCTGCCGTCCTGCGCCGAACTCGTCGACCGCCTGATGGCCGAGGCGCAGGCCGCGCTCCGCGCCCTGCCCGCCGTGGACTGACCTGTCACCCGCACGAACGTGTCCGCCGGGGTACCTTCACCCCGGCGGACACGTGTTCCACCTGATCTGACCCGCACCTACCCCGAACGGAACCGCCATGCCGATCCAGCGGCTGAACCACGCCGTCCTCTTCGTCTCCGACCTGGAGCGCAGCCTCGTCTTCTACCGCGACGTCCTCGAATTCCGGCCGCTGCCGCAGGCGTTCCCCGGGGCGGCCTTCCTCCAGGCGGCGGGCTCCGCCAACGACCACGACCTCGGTCTGTTCCAGTCCCCCGAGCCGGGCTCCGGGCGCACCGGGCGGGTCGGCCTGTACCACCTGGCCTGGGAGGTGGACACCCTGGCCGAGCTGCGGCGCATGCGGACCCGCCTGGCGGAGGCGGACGCCCTGACCGGGGCGAGCAACCACGCCTCCACGAAGGCGCTGTACGCCCGGGACCCGGACGGCATCGAGTTCGAGGTGTGCTGGCTGGTCCCCGACGCGGCGGTGGTCAAGGAGCTGTCGACGATGACCTCGCCCACCCTCCCGCTGGACATCGAGGCGGAGATCGAGGCGTACGGTGCGGAGACCCCGGGAGGCCCCCGCACCGATCACGCGGTCTGGCAACAGCTCTTCGGCGGCGACTTCGGGAACGTCACAGACGCTCGATGATCGTCACGTTCGCCTGACCACCGCCCTCGCACATCGTCTGGAGGCCGTAGCGGCCGCCGGTGCGCTCCAGTTCGTGGAGCAGGGTGGTGGTCAGCTTGGTGCCGGTCGCGCCGAGGGGGTGGCCGAGGGCGATGGCGCCGCCGTTGACGTTGACCTTCTCCGGGTCGGCGCCGGTCTCTTTCAGCCAGGCGAGGACGACCGAGGCGAAGGCCTCGTTGATCTCCACCAGGTCGATGTCGTCGAGCGTCATTCCGGCCTTCTTCAGCGCGTACGCCGTCGCCGGGATGGGGGCGGACAGCATGCGGATCGGGTCCTCGCCCCGGACGGACAGGTGGTGGACCCGGGCGCGCGGCGTCAGTCCGTGCTCGCGTACGGCGCGTTCCGAGGCGATCAGCATCGCCGAGGCGCCGTCGGAGACCTGCGAGGAGACCGCGGCGGTCAGCCGGCCGCCCTCGACCAGCGGCTTCAGGCCGGCCATCTTCTCCAGGGTGGTGTCGCGGCGCGGGCCCTCGTCGGTGGTGACGTCCCCGTACGGGACGATCTCGCGGTCGAAGCGGCCCTCGTCGATGGCGCGGGCGGCCCGCTGGTGCGAACGCAGGGCGAACTCCTCCATGTCCCGGCGGGAGATGTCCCACTTGGCGGCGATGAGCTCGGCACCGTGGAACTGGTTGACCGGCTGGTCGCCGTAGCGGGCGCGCCAGCCCTCGGACCCGATGTACGGGCCCTCGGTGAGGCCGAGCGGGTCGGCGGCCTGGCGGCTGGCGAAGGCGATGGGGATCATCGACATGTTCTGCACGCCGCCGGCGACCACCAGGTCCTGGGTGCCGGACAGGACGCCCTGCGCGGCGAAGTGCAGGGCCTGCTGGGAGGAGCCGCACTGCCGGTCCACGGTCGTGCCGGGCACCTCCTCGGGCAGTCCGGCGGCCAGCCAGGCGGTGCGGGCTATGTCGCCGGCCTGCGGGCCGACGGTGTCCAGGCAGCCGAAGACGACGTCCTCGACGGCGGCCGGGTCGGCGCCCGAGCGCTCCATGAGCGCCTTGAGGACATGGGCTCCGAGGTCGGCCGGGTGGACGGCGGAAAGGCCGCCGTTCCGCCGGCCGACCGGGGTGCGTACCGCTTCGACGATGTATGCCTCGGCCATGACGGCTCCTTCTTCTCTGTCCACGATGTCATGTCACGTACGGGTGACGAAGGCGATGCCCTCCAGGACCATGGACAGGTACTGGCGGGCGATCTCCTCCGGGCTGTGCTGTCCGCCCGGCCGGTACCAGGACGCGGCGACCCAGACGGTGTCGCGCACGAAGCGGTAGGTGAGGCGGACGTCGAGGTCGGCGCGGAAGACCCCGGCGGCGACGCCGCGCTCCAGGGTCCCGAGCCAGGCCTTCTCGAACCTGCGCTGCGAGTCGACGAGGTAGCCGAAGCGGGGCTGGTCGACGAGGTGCTGCGACTCCTTCTGGTAGATGGCGACGGCGGCGCGGTGCCGGTCGATCTCGCGGAAGGACTCGGTGACGAGGGCCTCGATGGTCTCGCGGGGACCGAGGTCGGCGTCGAGGACGGCGTCGTACCCCTCCCACAGCTCGTTCAGGAAGGTGGAGAGGATCTCGTCGAGCATCGACTCCTTGGAGTCGAAGTGGTAGTAGAGGCTGCCGGCGAGCATCCCGGCGGCGTCCGCGATCTTGCGGACGGTGGTGGCGTTGTACCCCTGGGCGGCGAAGACCTCGGCCGCCGTGTCGAGGAGTTCACGGCGCCGCTCGGGCCCCCCGCTCACCTGGGTGGTCTTCTTCTTGCTTGCAGTGTTCGGCACGTGCCCATTCTGGTCCCCCGCGCGGCGGCCCGGTCGGGGGTCGGGCTTCCTCGCGGGGCGGACCAGGCGGTTCCGGTGTCTCCCATGACCGCGTCTTCCACGGGTCCGGGAAACACCGGGCACCCGACGACCACTGTCCGGATCGCTCCGGACTCACCCGTGGGTTCAGGCGGTCGCCGCGCGCTCCGCCTTGCTGCGCTCCACGCAGAACTCGTTGCCCTCCGGGTCCTTCAGGGTCGCCCAGCCGGTGCCGTCCGGGTTCCGGTGGTCCTCGAACAGCGTGGCGCCGAGGCCGAGGAGCCGCTCGACCTCCTCGTCCCGGGTGCGGTCCTGCGGCTGGAGGTCGAGGTGGACGCGGTTCTTCACCGACTTCGCGTCGGGGACCTGGATGAAGAGGAGGTTCGCGCCGGGCGACTCGACCGTGGCCCCCGGATCGCCGGGGAAGTCGTCGTCGGCGAGCTTCGCGTCGAGGACGGCTGCCCAGAAGCTCGCCAGGGCGTAGGCGTCGGCGCAGTCGATGGTCACGTGCCGTACGAGAGAAGTCATGGGTGGCATGATCGCCCGCGCCCGCCGCCGCGGGCCACCCCTTTCCCCGACTCTCAGTCGGTGGCGGCGAGTTGCCTGCCCTCGGTGACCGCGACGAGCGAGGAGCGGGCGCCCTGGAGGTCGTGGATCTTCTCGTCGATGGCGTCGAGCCGGGCGACGAGCATCGGGCTGAGGCAGGGCTCGATCTCCGCCTCGCTGCCGCAGACGCGGTCGAGGACCTCGGCGATGCCCCGGGTCGGCAGTCCGGCGCCGAGGAGGGCGCGGATGCGGCGTACGACGGCGGGGGCGTCGGGGCCGTACACCCGCTGCCCGCCGGGGGTGCGCTCCGAGTCGAGGAGGCCCTGCTCCTCGTAGTAGCGGAGCAGCCGGACGCTCACCCCGGTCTCGCGCGCCAGCTCACCGATCCTCATGTGACCCCCCTCACATTCGCCCGTCCGCGTTTGAACCTCACAGGCGTGGCTGCCCCACCGGGCCCCGCACATCCTCCCGATCCCGGGTACGTCCTCGGCGGCCCACCTGGTGGAGAACCTGGGCGCGCTCGACGTCACGCTCACCGAGGAGCAGTTCGCCCGACTGGCCCGAGAGGTCTCATGACCGTACGACGCCCTGGGCGCGGGCCGCGGCGAGCCAGGCGGGGAACTCGGAGACGAGCCGGTCGTACAGCTCCGCGTCCGGGACCCGGCTCGGGTCCTGGCCGACGTGGAAGAAGCCGGCGTTGTCCAGGGGGCGCTTCGCCGGCACGTCCAGCTCGTCGAGCCGGCGCAGGAACTCGAACTGCCGGCTGCCGGGGTCGCCGAAGCCGATGAACTGCCAGAAGATGGGCAGCCGGGCCGCCTTGCAGACGTACCGCTCGGCGGCGAGCTTGTTGATCGGCCCCCCGTCGGTCTGGAAGACGACGAGCGCGGGGGCGGTGGCGCCGCTGTCCAGGTAGTGGTCGATGACGGCGTCCATGGCGAGGTGGTAGCTCGTCTTCCCCATGTGGCCGAGTCCGGCGACGATCCGGTCGATCCTGCCGACGTGGTCGTCGAGCCGGATGTCGGTCTCGGCGTCGATGCCGGTGGAGAAGAAGACCACCGGCACCCGCCCGTCGTCGTCGAGGTGCGCGGAGAGCCCCAACACCCGGTCGGCGAGGGCCTGCACGGTGCCGTTGGCGTAATAGGGCTTCATGGAGCCCGAGTAGTCGACGACGAGGTAGACGGCGACCCGCTGCCCGCTGATCCCGTGCCGTTCGAGGGAGGCTCCGGCCTCCTTGTAGAGGCTCACGAGCGCGGGCGCGGTCTCCTCGACCTTGCGCAGGTTCAGTGCCATCTACCGCTCCCCCTCCAACTCCTCGATGTCCGCGAGCATGGCGTCGGCCAGGTCGCGTTCGGCCGTGTAGTACCGCTCGGCCCAGGCGAGGGTGAGCCGGGGGTACGCCCAGGCCTCGTCCGCCCCCGCGTCCGCCACGTCGGCCTCGGCGCGCTGCCGCATGCGCTCGGCGTACTCCCGGTGCGCGGCCAGGATCTCGCGCATCCGCTCGGGTTCGAGGAGGTGTCCGAGCCAGAGCCGCAGCATCGGCCCGTGCTTGAGGACGGGCGGGTCGAGGGGGGCGGTGCGGGCCCAGGTGCGGATGGCGTCGAGGCCTTCGTCGGTGATCCGGTAGACGCGCTTGTCGCGGGTGCCGACCTCGGGGGCGACGAGCCGCGAGGTGGCGTAGCCGCTGTTCTCCAGGCGCTTGAGCTCGCTGTAGATCTGGCTGAAGGAAGGGCTCCAGTAGAAGAGGCCGAGGGATCGGTCGGCCCACTTCTTGACGTCGTAGCCGGACAACTCCCGTCCGTGGGAGAGCAGTCCGAGCACCGCCCAGCTGGTCGCGGGAAGTCCTGGCACGCTCTCTCGGTCCACCACGGACGGAAGTCTACGGCCCTTCCCCCTGGCGGCCATGCCTGCTAGAAGTATTTCGATTAGGCATAGCAGCCGGTCTTCCCCGGGAGGAGCGTCCCGTGAAGTTCTCCATGATCTTCGAAGCACAGCTCGTCGACCCGACCCCCGCCCGCGAACACCAGGTCCTCCACGACTGCGTCGAACAGGCCGTACTCGCCGAGGAGATGGGCTTCGACCGGATCTGGGCGGTCGAGCACCACTCCCTCGTCCAGTACGCCCACATGAGCGCGTCCGAGATCTTCCTGACCTGGGTCGCGGCCCGCACCCGGACCATCCGCGTCGGCCACGGCGTCGTCACCATGCCCTTCGGCTACCAGCACCCGGTCCGGGTCGCCGAGCGCGCCGCCATGCTCGACGTGCTCTCCGGCGGCCGGGTCGACGTGGGCGCCGGCCGGGGCGCGACCCGCCAGGAGACCCGGATGTTCGGGGTGCGCCCGGAGGACACCCGCCCGCAGACCGAGGAGGCCCTGCGGATCTTCGCCTCGGCCTGGCGGGAGCCGGAGTTCGAGTGGCACGGCACCCTGGACATCGGACCCGGCGCGGTCCTCCCCCGCCCCGTACAGACCCCGCATCCGCCGCTCTTCATGGCCTGCTCGCAGCACGACTCCCTCCGGCAGGCCGCCGAACTCGGCATCGGCGCCCTGGTGATGGGCTTCGCGGGCGCCGAGGACGTGCGGGCGATGCGCGCGGTGTACGACCAGGCCCTCGCCTCCAGGGACGGCTCCCGGTTCGTCTCCACGGAGGTCAACGACCACTTCTCCGCCCTCTGCCCGACGATCGTCCTCGACGACGCCGCCCGCGCGCTCCGCCTCGGCACCCGGGGCCAGCGCTTCTTCGCCGAGTCGATCGCCCACTGGTACGGCGGCGCGCCCGCCCCGACGGGCTACGCGGACGACGAGGACCACAGCGGGGCGCTCGACGAGCAGCGGCGGAAGCTGATCGCCCGCCTGCACGAGGCGGACATCCCCGCCCGCCCGGTCGACACGGGCACGTACAACACCGACCACGCCTACGGGGACGCGGCGACGGCGATCGCCTACGTCGAGCGGCTCCGGGAGATCGGCGTGGACGAGGTGATGTGCCTGATCCAGATGGGCACGGTGCCGCAGGAGGTCTGCCTGGAGACGATCCGGCAGTGGGGCGAACACGTCATCCCGCACTTCCGCGCGCCGGGGGCGTCCGCGGCGGACTCCGCCTGAAACCGCGTCCTCGGACGCGCGTCGGCGAGCACCTCACGGAGCCCCGGCGCCGCGTCCGAGAACACCTCGCGGAGCCCTGGCACCGCTTCCGAGAGCACCTCGCGGAGCCCCGGCGCCGCGTCCGAGGGTCGATCGCGGGAGCCGTGCCGAGGTCACAGCAAGCGGTCGACCAGCCCGTCGACGTAGTCCGGGGTGAGCGGGACCATGCCGAACAGGACGCGGATGTACATCGGGGCCATGATGTGGTCCAGCACGTCGGACGCGTCGAGTGCGCGCTCGCCGCGTTCGCGGGCGCGGTCGAGCATGGACTGCAGCTGCCGGGTGCGTTCGCCGCGGAGGACGTCGGCCGCCTGCAGGCCCTGCGGACCGTTGCTCGACAGGGCGACGGCCAGGCGGACCAGCGCCAGACCGTCGGGGCCGGTGATCTCGCGGGCGACCTGGGCCGCGTACGTGCGCAGGTCGCCGGCGAGGCTCCCGGTGTCGGGCATCGGCGACCGCGCGTTGAGGCGGGTGAGCGTCACGTCGGTGAGCAGGGCCTCCAGGGTGCCCCACCGGCGGTAGACGCTGCTGTCGGCCACGCCCGCGCGGGCTGCGACCTCGCCGACGGTGAAGTTGCCGTAGCCGCGTTCGCTGATCAGGTCGGTGACGGCCTGGTGCACCTGCGCGCCGATGCGGGCGCTGCGCCCTCCGGGTCGCCGGGCTCGCTGTCGCTCGTTCATTCCACCACCTTAACGCAGCCGACACTTGCGTTTGTGAGGCGATCCTCCCTACAGTCACCTAACGCAGCCGCTGACTGCTTTAGGGCGTCCGGGGGCTGACCGCGCCGACACGGAGAGGCGCGACCGACGACGGAGAGGAACCCCCGTGGCTGCATCGCCTGCGGTCTCAGGCAGTGGAGGAAACCGGGCCGTGCTGCTCGCGGTGACCTGCCTGGGCCAGTTCATGGTCCTGCTCGACAACACGGTCGTCGGAGCGGCGCTGCCCGACATGCAGCACCGGCTGCACACTCAACTGACCGGTCTGCAATGGATCGTCGACGCGTACGTCCTGCTGGTCGCCATGCTGCTGCTGTCGGGCGGTGTCTTCGCCGACCGGTTCGGCCGCAAGCGGGTCTACCTGACCGGCGTGGCGGTGTTCACCGCCGCGTCGGTGCTGTGCAGCCTCGCGCCCTCGCTCGGCTGGCTGGTCGTCGGCCGGGTGCTGCAGGGCATCGGGGCCGCGGCGCTGAGCCCTGCCTCGCTCGCCCTGCTCACCGCCGCCCACCCCGTACCGCAAGAACGGATGAAGGCGATCGGGCTGTGGGCCGGACTCAGCGGAATCGGCCTGGCCGCGGGCCCCGTGGCCGGCGGAGTGCTGACGGACGCCTTCGGCTGGCCCGCCATCTTCCTGGTCAACCTGCCCATCGGCGTGGTCCTTCTGCTGGTCGGTCTGCGCAGCCTCGAAGAGACCCGCAATCCGGGCGCCCCCGCGATCGACGTCCCGGGGACGGTGCTGTCCGCTCTGGGGGTGGGGGCGCTGACCTACGGGCTGATCGAGGGCGGCGCCCGCGGCTGGACGTCACCGGTGATCCTGGGCGGCTTCGCCGCCGCGGCGGTCCTCCTCGGCGCCTTCGTCGCCGTCGAAGCGCGTCGCTCCGCACCGATGCTGCCGCTGCGGCTGTTCCGCCGGCGCCTGTTCACCGTGTCCAACACCGCCATGGTCGTGGTGGGGTTCGCGCTCATGGGCTCGTCGTTCTTCTTCTCCCAGTTCTTCGTGTACGTCCAGGGCAGCTCGATCCTGCGCGCCGGCCTGCAGACCCTGCCGCTGTCCCTCGCCATGGTGGTCGTCAGCCCGTACGCGGGCCGGCTCGCCGCCCGGTACGGCTTCCGCGTCGTGGTCACCACCGGCCTGGCCCTGGCCGGCCTGGGACTGCTTGCGCTCGGCACGGTGCACGCCGACACCGGCTACGGGAACGTGTGGTGGCGGCTGGGAGTCACCGGCATCGGCTTCGCCCTGACCATGTCCCCCCTGACGGGAGCCGCCATCCAGGCGGTCAGCCCGCAGGAGGGCGGCCTCGCCTCGGGCATCAGCAGCACCACCCGGCAGATCGGTGCGGTACTCGGCGTGGCGGTGCTCGGAGCCGTCGTCCGCGCCCGGGAATCCGACGGCGCCTCCTTCGGGGCCGGCCTCGACAGCGCCTTCGCCACGGCCGGTGCCATCACCTTGGCCACCGCCGTGTTCACCGGCCTGTGGCTGGCGGGGGCCAAGCCCGCGAAGGGCTCCGCGGCCCCGCGACGTTCCACCTCTTCGGATGCGGTCACCACCTCGGACAAGGCGTCCGCGAACAGCCCGAACTAGACCAGGAGCCTCCCCACCGCTGTCGGCCGCGGTGAGCACGTCCTCTCCCCGCGGGACACACCCCGCACCGACGAACACGCGGAAGCGCCCATCGGCCGGGACCCTTCGACCGTGCGGCAGCCCAACGCGCACCGACGGGCACCGGCATCTCCCCCGACGGACCTTCGCGCACCCGCACCACACGCGCCGCAGCGCCCACCCAGTCGTCCGGTCGGGGACATTCGGGGGGCGCTGCGCTCAGTTCCGTACGTCGTTGTACGGGACGTTCTCGGGGGCCGGTCAGACCGTCAGGGCACGGTCCGTCGGGCGGATCGGGGCCGGCAGGGAGCTGGCTCCGGTCAGGTAGCGGTCCACGCCGCGGGCGGCGGAGCGGCCCTCGGCGATGGCCCAGACGATGAGGGACTGGCCGCGGCCGGCGTCACCGGCGACGAACACGCCGTCGACGTTGGTGGCGAAGTCCGCGTCGCGGGCGATGTTGCCCCGCTCGTCGAGCTCCAGGCCGAACTGCGCGACCAGGCCGTTCTCCACGTCCGTGCCGGTGAAGCCCATCGCGAGCGTGACCAGCTGGGCGGGGATCTTCCGCTCCGTGCCCGGCTTCTGGGTCAGCTTGCCGTCGACGAACTCGACCTCGACGAGGTGGAGGAACTGGACGTTGCCGTCCTCGTCGCCCTCGAAGTGGGTGGTGGAGACGGAGTAGACCCGCTCGCCGCCCTCCTCGTGCGCCGAGGTGACCTTGTAGAGCATGGGGAAGGTCGGCCAGGGCTGGCCGGCGTTCCGCTCGTCGCCCGGCTTGGGCATGATCTCCAGCTGCGTGACCGAGGCCGCGCCCTGGCGGTGGGCGGTGCCGACGCAGTCCGCGCCGGTGTCGCCGCCGCCGATGACGACGACGTGCTTGCCCTCGGCGGTGATCGGCGGGGCCACGAAGTCGCCCTCGACGACCTTGTTGGCGAGCGGCAGGTACTCCATCGCCTGGTGGATGCCGTTCAGCTCCCGGCCCGGGACGGGCAGGTCGCGGGCGGTGGTGGCGCCGGCGGCGATGACGACCGCGTCGTACCGGTTGCGCAGCGCCGTCGCCGGCATGTCGCGGCCGATCTCGACGCCCGTGCGGAACTTGGTGCCCTCCGCGCGCATCTGCTCGATGCGGCGGTTGATGTGCCGCTTCTCCATCTTGAACTCGGGGATGCCGTAGCGGAGGAGGCCTCCGATGCGGTCCGCGCGCTCGTAGACGGCGACGGTGTGGCCGGCCCGGGTCAGCTGCTGGGCGGCGGCCAGACCGGCGGGGCCGGAGCCGATGACGGCGACGGTCTTGCCGGAGAGGCGGTCGGGCGCCTGCGGCTTGACGTCGTTGGCGTCCCAGGCCTTGTCGATGATGGAGACTTCGACGTTCTTGATGGTGACGGCCGGCTGGTTGATGCCGAGCACACACGCCGACTCGCACGGCGCCGGGCACAGGCGGCCGGTGAACTCCGGGAAGTTGTTGGTGGCGTGCAGGCGCTCCTGCGCCGCCGACCAGTCCTCGCGGTAGGCGTAGTCGTTCCACTCGGGGATCAGGTTCCCGAGGGGGCAGCCGTTGTGGCAGAACGGGATGCCGCAGTCCATGCAGCGGCCGGCCTGCTTGCTGATGATCGGAAGCAGGGAACCGGGGACGTAGACCTCGTTCCAGTCCCTGACGCGCTCTTCCACCGGTCGGGTCTGGGCGACTTCGCGCCCGGTGGTCAGGAAGCCCTTGGGGTCAGCCATGGGACGCAGCCTCCATCATCTTCTCGGTGGTCTCGGTCTCGGAGAGACCGGCGAGCTCAGCGGCGTCCTTGGCGGCGAGCACTGCCTTGTACGTGGTGGGGATGATCTTGCTGAACCGGGCCGCCGCGGCGTCCCAGTCGGCGAGGAGCTTCTCGGCGACCGTGGAGCCGGTCTCCTCGAAGTGGCGGCGCACGACGTCGTGCAGCCAGGTCCTGTCGGTGTCCGACAGGGCCTCGATCGCCTCCAGGTTCCCGGAGTTGACGTTGTCCCGGTCGAGGTCGATCACGTAGGCGACACCGCCCGACATGCCGGCCGCGAAGTTGCGGCCCGTCTCGCCGAGGACGACCGCCGTGCCACCGGTCATGTACTCGCAGCCGTGGTCGCCCACGCCCTCCGAGACGACCAGGGCACCGGAGTTGCGGACGCAGAAGCGCTCGCCGGTGCGGCCGCGGAGGAACAGCTCGCCGCCGGTGGCGCCGTAGCCGATCGTGTTGCCCGCGATGGTGGAGTACTCGGCCAGGTGGTCGGCGCCCCGGTCCGGGCGGACGATGACGCGGCCGCCGGAGAGGCCCTTGCCGACGTAGTCGTTGGCGTCGCCCTCCAGACGGAGGGTGACACCGGTCGGCAGGAAGGCGCCGAAGGACTGGCCGGCGGAGCCGGTGAAGGTGATGTCGATGGTGTCGGCCGGGAGGCCGGCGCCGCCGAACTTCTTCGTCACCTGGTGGCCGAGCATCGTGCCGACGGTGCGGTTGATGTTGCGGATCGGGACCTGGGCGCGGACCGGCTGGGCCTCCTCGGCGGAGGCGGCGTTCAGGGCCTCGGCGGCGAGCTCGATCAGCTCGTTGTCGAGGGCCTTCTCCAGGCCGTGGTCCTGCTCGACCCGGGCGTGGCGGACCGCGCCCTCGGGCAGCTCGGGCACGTAGAAGAGCGGCTCCAGGTCGAGGCCCTGCGCCTTCCAGTGCGTGACCGCGCGGCTGGTGTCGAGCAGCTCGGCGTGGCCGACGGCCTCTTCGAGGGTGCGGAAGCCCAGCTCGGCGAGGAGCTCGCGGACCTCCTCGGCGATGAACTCGAAGAAGTTGACGACGAACTCGGGCTTGCCGGAGAAGCGGTCGCGCAGGACCGGGTTCTGGGTGGCGATGCCGACCGGGCAGGTGTCGAGGTGGCAGACGCGCATCATGACGCAGCCGGAGACGACGAGCGGGGCGGTCGCGAAACCGAACTCCTCGGCGCCGAGCAGCGCGGCGATGATCACGTCGCGGCCGGTCTTCAGCTGGCCGTCGGTCTGGACGACGATCCGGTCGCGCAGGCCGTTGAGCAGCAGCGTCTGCTGGGTCTCGGCGAGGCCGAGCTCCCAGGGGCCGCCCGCGTGCTTCAGGGAGGTCAGCGGGGAGGCGCCCGTACCGCCGTCGTGGCCGGAGATGAGGACGACGTCCGCGTGGGCCTTGGAGACACCGGCGGCGACCGTGCCGACGCCGACCTCGGAGACCAGCTTCACGTGGATGCGGGCGACCGGGTTGGCGTTCTTGAGGTCGTGGATCAGCTGGGCCAGGTCCTCGATGGAGTAGATGTCGTGGTGCGGCGGCGGCGAGATGAGGCCGACGCCGGGCGTCGAGTGACGCGTCTTGGCGACCCACGGGTAGACCTTGTGGCCGGGCAGCTGGCCACCCTCGCCGGGCTTGGCGCCCTGGGCCATCTTGATCTGGATGTCGTCGGCGTTGACCAGGTACTCGCTGGTGACGCCGAAGCGGCCGGAGGCGACCTGCTTGATCGCGGAGCGGCGCGCCGGGTCGTACAGGCGCTCCGGGTCCTCGCCGCCCTCACCGGTGTTGGACTTGGCGCCCAGCTGGTTCATGGCGACGGCGAGCGTCTCGTGCGCCTCGCGGGAGATGGAGCCGTACGACATGGCGCCGGTGGAGAAGCGCTTGACGATCTCGGAGACCGGCTCGACCTCGTCGATGGAGATCGGGGTACGGCCCTCGGTGGCGAAGCCGAAGAGGCCGCGGAGCGTCATGAGGCGCTCGGACTGCTCGTTCACCCGGTCCGTGTACTTCTTGAAGATGTCGTACCGCTTGGTGCGCGTGGCGTGCTGCAGGCGGAAGACGGTCTCCGGGTCGAACAGGTGCGGCTCGCCCTCGCGGCGCCACTGGTACTCGCCGCCGATCTCCAGGGCGCGGTGCGCCGAGGGGACGCCGGAGACGGGGTACGCCTTGGCGTGGCGGGCGGCGACCTCCTTGGCGACGACGTCGAGGCCGGCGCCGCCGATCTTGGTGGCCGTGCCGTTGAAGTACGTGGCGACGAAGGTCTCGTCGAGGCCGACGGCCTCGAAGACCTGGGCGCCGCGGTAGGAGGCGACGGTGGAGATGCCCATCTTGGACATGACCTTGAGGACGCCCTTGCCGAGCGCGTAGATCAGGTTCCGGATGGCCTGCTCGGGCTCCAGGCCCTCGATGAAGGTGCCGGCGCGGACCAGGTCCTCGACCGACTCCATCGCCAGGTACGGGTTGACCGCCGCGGCGCCGTAGCCGATGAGCAGGGCGACGTGGTGGACCTCGCGGACGTCGCCGGCCTCGACGAGCAGACCCACCTTGGTGCGCTGCTTGGTGCGGATGAGGTGGTGGTGGACGGCCGCGGTCAGCAGCAGCGAGGGGATCGGCGCGTGCTCGGCGTCGGAGTGCCGGTCGGAGAGCACGATCAGGCGGGCGCCGCCCTCGATGGCGGTGTCGGCCTCGGCGCAGATGGCGTCGATGCGGGCGGCGAGGGCGTCGCCGCCGCCGGAGACCCGGTAGAGGCCGGAGAGGGTCGCGGCCTTCATGCCGGGCATGTCGCCGTCGGCGTTGATGTGGATGAGCTTGGCCAGCTCGTCGTTGTCGATCACCGGGAAGGGCAGGGTGACGCTGCGACACGACACGGCGGTCGGTTCGAGGAGGTTGCCCTGCGGGCCGAGGGAGGACCGCAGCGAGGTGACGAGCTCCTCGCGGATGGCGTCGAGCGGCGGGTTCGTGACCTGCGCGAAGAGCTGCGTGAAGTAGTCGAAGAGCAGCCGCGGGCGGGCGGACAGGGCCGCGATCGGCGAGTCCGTGCCCATGGAGCCGAGCGGCTCGCCGCCGGTGCGGGCCATCGGGGCGAGGATGACGCGGAGCTCTTCCTCGGTGTAGCCGAAGGTCTGCTGGCGGCGGGTGACCGAGGCGTGGGTGTGCACGATGTGCTCGCGCTCGGGGAGGTCGGAGAGCTCGATCTCGCCGGTCTCCAGCCACTCCTCGTAGGGGTGCTCGGCGGCGAGGGCGGCCTTGATCTCGTCGTCCTCGACGATGCGGTGCTCGGCGGTGTCGACGAGGAACATCTTGCCGGGCTGGAGGCGGCCCTTGCGGACGACCTTGGCGGGGTCGATGTCGAGGACGCCGACCTCGGAGGAGAGGACGACGAGGCCCTCGTCGGTGACCCAGTAGCGGCCGGGGCGCAGACCGTTGCGGTCGAGGACCGCGCCGACCTGGACGCCGTCGGTGAAGGTGACGCAGGCCGGGCCGTCCCAGGGCTCCATCATCGTGGAGTGGTACTGGTAGAAGGCGCGGCGGGCCGGGTCCATGGTCTCGTGGTTCTCCCACGCCTCCGGGACCATCATCAGGACCGCGTGCGGCAGGGAGCGGCCGCCGAGGTGGAGGAGCTCCAGGACCTCGTCGAAGGAGGCCGAGTCGGAGGCGTCCGGGGTGCAGATCGGGAAGATCCGCTCCAGGGAGCCCTCACCGAAGACGGTGGAGTCGAGCTGCGCCTCGCGGGCGGTCATCCAGTTCCGGTTGCCCTTGACGGTGTTGATCTCACCGTTGTGGGCGACGAAGCGGTACGGGTGGGCCAGCGGCCAGCTCGGGAAGGTGTTGGTGGAGAACCGGGAGTGGACCAGGGCCACGGCGGTGGCGCAGCGGCGGTCCGACAGGTCCGGGAAGAAGGGCTCCAGCTGGCCGGTGGTCAGCATGCCCTTGTAGACGATGGTGCGGGCGGAGAGCGACGGGAAGTACGTCGCGGCCTCGCGCTCGGCGCGCTTGCGCAGCACGAAGGCCTTGCGGTCGAGCGCGATGCCCGTGTGCTCTCCGTCGGCGACGAAGAGCTGGCGGAAGACCGGCATGGTGGCGCGGGCGGAGGCGCCGAGCAGCTCGGGGGCGACGGGGACCTCGCGCCAGCCGAGGACGGTGAGGCCCTCTTCGGCGGCGATCGTCTCGATCTTCGCGGCGGTCTCGTCGGTGCCGTCCTCGGGGAGGAAGGCGATGCCGACGGCGTAGGCGCCGGCCTCGGGGAGCGCGAATCCGGCGACCTCGCGGAGGAAGGCGTCCGGGACCTGGAGCAGGATGCCGGCGCCGTCGCCGGAGTCGGGCTCGGAGCCGGTGGCGCCGCGGTGTTCGAGGTTGCGCAGTACGGTCAGCGCCTGCTCGACCAGCGCGTGGCTGGCTACACCGGTGAGGGTGGCCACGAACCCGACACCGCAGGCGTCGTGTTCGTTACGGGGGTCGTACATCCCCTGCGGAGCGGGGCGACCGTCCATGGGCGACCAGGCGTCGGAACGCATCGGCTCTCCCGTCGTCGTCGTGGCATATGCAACTGCCGAGGGACGACGTTGGCCCTCCGCGAAATTTCGTGCAGGTTACATGATGGCTGGCTTCTCGCGAAGTGGATAGCTCATTCCAGCATGCGGACATCACCGATACGGAGCGGTGGTGTGGGTTCACCTGTGGGGTGCGGCGACAGGGGCTGCCCCGCGGGGGACGGATCGGGGGTCCGAAGGATCTTCGGGGCTCCGGCGACCCGTCGCTGAGAGTGGGCTTCGTTGCCCGATGACGCTCAGGCCTCTTTCCCGTTGGTCACGGGTTCGAAACCGCCGGGTAACCGGCTACATATGTGACGTCATGCATAGTGTCTCATCGCCACGGTGGAATGGACCAGGGATATACGTCACAGCCGTTCCATGGCCTATGTCCAGAAAAGGGACCCCGAAATGACCGAGAGGCCCCTTTCGAGGGCCTCTCGGTCTTGTGCGGGGGTACGGAATCCGTACCGCCGAAGTACGAAATCCGTACCGGTTCCGCCGGGCTACAAGGCGGCCCCGAAGAGCATGCCGAGCCCGTACGTGACGGCCGCGGCGGCACCGCCCAGGACGAGCTGGCGCATGCCACTGAAGAGCCAGCCGCGGGCGGTCACCCGGGCCACCAGGGCGCCGCAGGCGAAGAGCCCGAGGAGCGCGAGCAGCACGGCGGGCCAGAGCGCGGTCGCCCCGAGCAGGTACGGCAGGACGGGGAGGAGCGCGCCGAGCGCGAAGGAGCCGAAGGACGAGACGGCGGCGACCAGCGGCGACGGCAGGTCGTCCGGGTCGATGCCGAGCTCCTCGCGGGCGTGGATCTCCAGGGCCTGCTCGGGGTCCTTCGACAGCTGCATCGCGACCTCGCGGGCGAGCGCGGGCTCGACGCCCCGGGAGACGTAGAGCGCGGCGAGCTCCTCCATCTCGTCGACGGGGTGCTTGCGCAACTGGCGGCGCTCGACGTCCAGTTCCGCCTGGACGAGCTCGCGCTGCGAGGCGACGGAGGTGTACTCGCCGGCCGCCATGGAGAAGGCGCCGGCCGCGAGGCCCGCGAGGCCGGTGATGACGACGGTCCCCGAGGAGACCGCGCCGCCGGCGACACCGGTCATCAGGGCGAGGTTGGAGACGAGTCCGTCCATCGCGCCGAACACCGCCGGGCGCAGCCAACCGCCGTTCACGTCACGGTGCGTGTGGTTGTCGCGGTGAGCCTCGTGCAGTGGCGCCTGGGCTTCGATGATGGACATGGTTCTCCCCTCGTTCCGGCGGGCCGGGCTGCACCCGCCGCCCCAACGTCCTCGAAAATACGCCCGATGTAAGGGGCGCGCCAGCAAGGTAGGCCGTACTTACTAAGGCCCGCCTCAGTGAGGGCACCCCAACCTGGCGGGGTGTCAGCCGGGTGACAGAGACGTTTCTTCGGCGAGTTCGCGGCCCGTGGTGGCACAGATCCAGGCATCGGGGCGCCGCCGTCGGCGCCTCCACCGAGGAAGGGGCGCGAGATGGTGAACAGCACGGCCTGCGACACGCGTGAACGGGCGAGAGGGGCGCTCCTCGGCCTCGCCGTCGGCGACGCGCTCGGCGCCCCCGCCGAGAACATGAAGCCCTCCGAGATCCGCCGCCGCTGGGGCCGCATCGAGGGCTTCGTGACGGACAGTCCGGCGGGCACGGACGACACGGAGTACGCGATCTTCTCGGCGCTGCTCCTCGCCCGGCACGGCTCGGCCCTCACCGTCCACCACGTCGAACGGGCCTGGCACCACTGGATCGCCGACCTCGACGAAGGCCCCTTCCGCGGCGCGGGCTTCTCGGAGCGCGGCACCCTGGAGAACCTCCGCCGGGGCCTGGCGGCCCCCATCTCGGCCCAGCACCGCCACGCGTGGAGCGACGGCCTCGCGATGCGCGCGGCACCCTTCGGGGTCTTCGCCGCCGGACGCCCGGCGGAGGCGGCGCGCCTCGTCGCGATCGACGGCAGCGTCAGCCACGACGGGGAGGGCATCTACGGGGGCCAGGCGGTGGCGGCGGGAGTGGCGGCGGCGATGACGGGAGCGACGGTCACATCGGTGATCGCAGCGGCCCTGTCGGTCGTCCCCATGGACTCCTGGACGGCCCGCTCGCTGCGCCGCGCAGTCGTCGCGGCCCAGCGCGTCCAGCCGAACCCGCTCACCCGCGAACGCCAGGTCCGCTCGGCGGTCGTCATCGGCGGCTACCCCTGGACGGACCTGGCCCCGGAGGCGGTGGGCCTGGCGTTCGGCGCCTTCGCGGCGGCCCGCGGCGACTTCCGCACGGCGGTCCTGACGGCCGTCAACATGGGCCGCGACGCCGACACGACGGCAGCGGTGGCGGGCGCGCTCGCGGGCGCGGCGGGCGGCGTGAACGCGATCCCACCCGACTGGGCCAAGGCCATCGCCCCGGTGACGGGCAGCTGCCTCCCGTCGATGCGCGGCTACCACGTCCTGGACGTAGCAGACCTCCTGACCCCGGAGGAGGCGGCATGAGCGCGGACGTGACGACGACCGCGCCCGAAGCCGCCGCGGACACCGCGTGCCTCGCGGACGCCGCTGCCCTCGCAGGCGCCGCGGGCGCTTCGGACGCCGTTGGCTTCGCGGGCGCCGCGGGCGCTGCCGCCCCCGCCGTCGGCGAGGCCCCCAGGGCGGAGACCATCGCCGCCCCCGCCATGGGCAATCGTTCCGCAGGGCAAGGGGCGTCCCCCCTGCTCGAACGAAGCCGAGAGCTCGGGGGAGGGTGGGCACAGCCCCCGGTGCCGGGTCCCACAGAGCATCGGTCGCCGGGGCGGAACCCGGCACCGGGGGCTGTGCCCACCCTCCCCCGAGCTCTCGGCTTCGTTCGAGCAGGGGGGACGCCCCTTGCCCTGCGGAACGATTGCCCATG
>NZ_MWIG01000044.1:0-8285 GCF_002156145.1 Streptomyces sp. NRRL B-24572
CCGCCCGGGCGGGTCACTGGTTGGCCAGGACCTGGTTGACCTGGGTCTCGGCGGTGGCGAGGAGCTTGTCGACGTCGGCGTCCTTGTTGGTGAGGAGGCCGGACATCACGTTGTCGAGCACCTTGTAGACCTCCTGGGCCTTCGGCGGCTCGGCCTTTCCGGGGACCGGGTTGTCCATGAAGGACTTGAAGTTGGCGACGGGCATGGTCGCGTTCCGGACGCGGTTGGCGTCGTCCGTGCTCTTGGAGGCGTTCAGCCAGAAGTTGGGCTGCGGGACTCCGACCGGGAGGCCGTCGGCCTTGGAGCGGGCCCAGTCGAACTGGCCCTTGCCGACGGTGAGGTTCTTGAAGTTGAGCCAAGCGACGGCGGCCTTGATCTTGTCGGGCGAGATGCCCTTCTTGATCATGTAGTTGTTGCCCCCGGCAAGGGTGTTCCGGCCGCCGGGTATCGGTCCCATGCCGAAGTTCTCGTACTTCGCGCCGAGCTGCTGGACCATGTAGGCGATGTCGTCGGGGGCGGCGAGGAACATGCCGAGCTTGTCGGTGGCGATCTGCTTCTGGAGGTCGCCCCACTTGAGCAGCTGGGTCTTGCCCATGCTGTCGTCCTCCCAGCGCATGGCGTGGAGGTTCCGGGCGACCTGCTTGCCGAGCTCGTTGTTGAAGGCGGCCTTGGTGCCGCTCGGGTCGACGACGTCCCCGCCGAGGCTGTACATCTGGGCGGTGAAGTGCCAGCCGCCGGTGTTGCCGGCGCTGTACTCGCCGAAGCCGGCGACGCCGTTGCCGAGGGCCGCGATCTTCTTGGCGGCGGCCCGGACCTCCTCCCAGGTGCGCGGCGGGTTGTCGGCGTCGAGGCCGGCGTCCTTGAAGAGCTTGCGGTTGATGAGCAGGCCCATCGTGTAGTTGCTGGTGGGCAGGCCGTACAGCTTGCCGTCCTGCTTGAGGGAGCCGAGGACGTTCGGGTCGATGTCCTTGAGGAGCGGGACGCTCTTGTCGGTGACGTAGGCGCTGATGTCGGCGGCGCCGTCCTCGGAGAGGACCTGCGGCAGGTCGGTGAAGTACGTGTAGAAGACGTCCGGCTGGGACTTGGCCTTGAGCATCGCGGTGAAGCGCGGGGGCTCCAGGCACTGGCCGGGGGTGGAGCGGCCTTCGATGGTGATGTTCGGGTACGTCTTGTTGAACTCGGCCACGTCCTCCTTCCACTCCTTGAGCTCGGCGGCCTTGGCCGCCGGCGGCATGCAGTCGATGGTGAGCGTGACCTTCGTCTTGGGGTCGAGCGGCGCGGAGGGGTCGGAGGACCCGCTCGCCCCGCCTCCGCCGTTGCCGTTGTCGCCGCTGCTGCTCGTGCCGCAGGCGGCGAGCGCGGTGAGGGTGAGGGCGGAGACGAGGGCGACGGCGACGGGTCGGCGGGTACGGCGGAGCCGGGCACTTCTCATGAGTGGTCCCCTTCGGGCCTGGGCGTGGAGGTCACCCCAACTCGGGTGCGTGGGTGGGGTGCGCCACACTCAACCACCGACGACAAGTGAACGCAAGATATCGCGCTGATTTCGTAAATGCTCGACAATGAGGCGCAACCCAGTATGCGTGAGAGGCCGGTGCGCACCGCCCGACGCGGTGCGCACCGGCCTCACGGGCAGCGGTGGGACTACGGGTTGACGTTGATCCTGAAGGTCGAGGTGGGGTTGCGGATGTCGACGGCGTTGCCGCTCGTCCGGAGGCCGTTGAACGTCACCTCGCCCACCGCGGGGCCCTGACCCGCCTCGGGCAGCTCGTTGGCCCACAGGCCGAAGCCGGACTTCGCGTCGAAGGCGTCACCGCTCTTGCGCGCCCCGGTGACGGAGACGTCGGTGAACACGGTGTCCTTGATCGGGAACTGCGCCTGGCCGCCCACGTAGTTCGTCTGGAACATCACCCCGCTGTAGCTGGGGTCGACGATGTCGACGTGGTTGACCCTGATGCCCTGGAAGACCTTCGAGGCGGAGAACACCCAGATGCCCGGGAAGGTCTGCGCGCCCCAGAAGTGCCCGCCGGCCCGCACGATCGAGATGTTCTCGAAGGTCGTCGGCCCGGTTCCGAATCCGTTCATCGGATAGCCGAAGTCCAGCGAGGAGATCGTGATGCCGGAGTAGACCAGGGTGTCGGCGATGTGGATGTTCCGGAAGGTGTTGTCGTAGCCGCCGTAGACGGCCACCCCCGCCGCCCGCCAGGTGAGTGTGCTGGTCAGGTTCTCGTAGACGTTGTTCTTCATGTCCGCGCCGCCCGCGTCGATCGCCGAGAACAGCGCGAAGCTGTCGTCGCCGGTCGCCCGTGCGTCGTTGTTGGTCACCAGGTTGTCCGTCGACCCGTTGGTCATGTTGACGCCGTCGGCGAACAGGTTCCGGATCCGGGAGTTCTTGATCGTGATCCGGTCGGTGTTGGCGCCCCAGTAGAGGCACACGAAGTGCTCGTTCCAGATGTCGTCGATGACGATGTCCGACACGTTCGCGAAGTCGAAGACCTTGCCCGGCCCGTCGATCCGCGAGGTGTAGTTGCCGAAGTAGGCGAAGCCCTTGAAGAGCGACCCCTTCGCCGAGGCCTCGGCACGGAAGCCGACGTCCGTGTTGTCCTGGGTCGAGGGCGCGTGGAACGTCGTGTACCAGGGCCCGGCGCCGACCACCTTCACGGCCTTGCCGTACACCTGGAACTTGCTCGACGTCTGGTAGTCGCCCGGCGGAAGGTAGACGCCCACCAGAACGCCCGTGGTGTCCATGCGGACCCGGTCGAGGGCGTTCTGCACGTCCTGGTGGGTGAAGCCCGCCGGGACCGTGTACGCGGCCGGGTCGGGGTTCGCCACCGGGGCCACCTGCTCCAGGTTGACGAAGTCGATCGCGTACGTGGTGGTGTTCGAGGCGTCCTTCTGGAGCCGGATCCGGCTGCCGGCCGGCACGGTCTCCCCCAGCATCAGACGGGCCTCGTCATAGATGTGCCGGGGACCGCCCGCGCCCGGGGAGTTGCCGGGCGCGGTCTCGGAGCCGTACAGCCAGGCGTACTTCGAGGTGAGCGGCAGGGCCCTCTTGAACACCCCGTCGACGTAGAGGTCGAGCGTCGAGTCGATCCCGCCGCCGCCCGGGGCGTCCGGGATCGAGAAGCGCGTGACCAGCGTGTTCGTCGACGCCCGGGTGGTGAACTCGACGTACTCCCCCGTGGCGTCCAGGTTCACCGCCTTGCGGCCGGACGCCTCGCCCGCGATGTCGCCGACCGTGCGGTTGGGCCCGACGACGGTCGCTCCGCCGCCGGTGGTGCCGTCCTCCGCCTCGTACATGTCGTACGGCATGTTCGCGCCGCGCCCGACGAAGAGGGCCTGGGTGGCGGTGTTGTTCTGCCGCTTCACCGGGAGCTCGTCGGCGTCGTCGGCGAGCACCGTGCGCACGGTGTACGAGCCGTCGGCGGCGGTCCAGGTCCCGAGGCTCACCTCGGTCTGCGCCCCCGGCTCCAGCGCGCCGCCGTACGAGCCGCTGAGGGTCTTCACGGTGCCGCCCTGTGCGTCGAGCAGGGTGAGCGTGACGCCGTGCGCGCCGGTGGCGGTGGCGATCGTGCCCTGGTTGCGGACCGCGACCTTGAAGGTGACGCTGTCGCCCGCGGAGGGGCTCGAGGGCGAGGTGGTGACCGAGGCGGCGACCGGGTCGGAGCTGTCCACCGGCCGCACCACGAGGGCGGTGGGGCTGGTGTAGGTGTTGTCGGTCTCGTTCTGCTCGATGACCGCGTCCGCCTCGTCGGCGACGGCGCCGAGCTCGTACGAGCCGGCGTCGCGGACGCCGATCGCGGCCGTGACAGTGGTCTGGGCCCCGGCCGCGAGGGCGCCCACCGCGGCCGTGGCGACCTTGCTGCCGCCGAGGCGGACCGCGAGGCTGCTGGCCGGGGCGGGGGCGCTGCCGTCGTTGCGGACGGTCGCGCTGACCGTGATCGGGTCCGACTCCACGGGCGAGGCGGGCGAGACGCTCAGCCCGGTGACCCGCAGGTCCGGGTTGGGCGCGGGGACGCCGATGGCTTGGAACTCGGCGATCTGGCCTGCCGGGGCGCCGGTGTTGGCCGTGATCCGGAGCTGCACGTCGGCGACGCGGGCGGTGAGCGGGATCGTCACCTGGTTGCCGCTGCCGGGGTCGAAGGCGTAGCTCTTCGCGGCGACGAGGCTCGTGAAGGCGGTGGCGTCCTGGGCGCGGCCGAGGACCTCGACGGTCTGGGAGCGAGCGCCCCAGGCGGTGTCGGGGTTCAGCTTCAGGACGAGCCGGTCGAGGTCGGCGTCGGCGCCCAGCCTGACGGTGAGGCTGTTCGGGTAGCTGCCGCCCGCACCCTCCCAGTAGGTCGCCGTGCTGTTGTCGTTGGCGTTGGCCGCGACGAAGGTGTGGACCGTGGAGGAGGCGGAGATCGCCTTGCCGACGGCCAGGTTGGAGCCGGTGCCCCCGCTGCCGTTGCGGGTGACGCTGTTGCTCGCGCCGGACTGGTTGCCCGCCGCGTCCTTGGCCCGCACCTGGTAGGTGACGGTCGTGGAGGCGGGCTGGGTGTCGGTGTAGGTGGTGACGTTCCCCGCGACGCTGCCGCGCAGGACGTTGTTCGCGTACACGTCGTAACCGGTGACGCCCGTGTTGTCGGTGGACGCCGTCCAGCTCAGGCGGATCTGGCCGGAGGCGGGCTCGGTGCAGGCCAGGTTCGCGGGTGCCGTGGGCGCCTGGGTGTCGCCGGCGTCGCCGATCCGGGTGACGGTGTTGGAGTCGCCGGACTGGTTGCCGGCCGCGTCCCGCGCCCTGATCCTGTAGGACACCGTCTGGTTCGCCGGGCGGGTGTCGGTGAAGGTGGTGGCGTTGCCGGCGACGCTGGTCAGCAGGGCGCCGTTGGCGTAGACGTCGTAGGCGGTGACGCCGGTGTCGTCGGTGGCCGCGTTCCAGGTCAGGCGGATCTGGCCGGAGGCGGGCTCGGTGTAGGCCAGGTTCGCGGGAGCGGTCGGCGCCTGCGTGTCCCCGCTCGTCGGTCCGTAGACCTCCAGCTCCGAGAACTGGGCCGCGTCCTGGACCGTGTTGGCCGTCACCAGGACGCGGACGTAGCGGGTGGTGGTGGCGCCGAAGGTGATCTCCGCGCTGCGACCGCTCGCGACGTCGAAGGCGTAGGCCTGTGCGGCGGTCAGGTCGGTGAAGGAACTTCCGTCGGTACTGCCCTGGATCTTCAGCGTCTGACTGCGGGCCTCCCAGGTGCCGGGCAGCCGCAGGGCGACCCGGTCGACCCGGAGGGCGGCCCCCAGGTCGGCCTGGAGCCATTGCGGGAAGGCGCCGCCGGTGCTCTCCCAGTAGGTGGCGCGGTTGCCGTCGTTGGCGTTGGGCGCCGTGTAGGTCTGGGTGCTGCTGCTGGCGGTGAGCGTCTTGCCGGCGGCGAGGTTCGGGGAGGTGGCGTCGGCGCCGTGCACTTCGAGTTCGGAGAGCTGGGCGGCGGCCCAGCCGGTGTTGGCGGTGATGTCGACCCGTACGAAACGGGCCTGGGCGGCCGGGAAGGCGATGGTGACGGTGTTCCCGGCACCCGGGTCGAAGGCGTAGGTCGCGGACGTCTTCAGGGTGCTGAAGGAGGTGCCGTCGGCGCTGCCCTGCAGGGAGAGCGTCTGGTTGCGGCTCTCCCATCCGGCCGGGAGCCTGAGCACCACCTCGTCGACGCGGGTGGCGGTGCCGAGGTCGGCCTGCACCCACTGCGGGAGGGCGGAGCCGGAGCTCTGCCAGTACGTGCCCTGGTTGCCGTCGGTGATGTTCGTGGCGGCGTACTCGGCGTGCGCGCTGCTCGCGGCGGCGGCGTCGCCCAGGGCCAGGTTGGGGCCGCCGGCCGCGTGGGCGGTCGTCAGCGGACCCCCAAGCGCCAGGAGGCTCGTCGCGATCACGGCACCCAGGCCCCGTGATCTCCAGTTGCGGATCCTCATCGCTCCTCGGTTCTCCTTCGGGAGTGAGTCCAGAAATAGCGCTCGAATGTCAATTCTTTGCGCGGGACGCTCAGAGAGTTCCAGAGGATCGCGGGACCGTCTACCGCTTGCGCGGCTTGAGTCGAAAAGGCGTCAGGAGCTGCGCGAGGGCATGCCGGAGCGGCGATCCACCGCGGGTGGACCGCCGCTCCTGAGGCCTGGATCAGCCGCGGTTCACGACGAACGGAGAGCCGGGTTCGACGAGGACGTCTCCCTCGGCCGTGTTCGCGAACGTCACCCCGGTCAGGGTGGCGCTGCCGCGGGCCCCGCTCATGGCGAGGATCCCGGAGCCGTTGACCGTGCCGTCGATATGGACGTTGCTGACGCGGACGTCGGGCATGGCTCCCCCGCCCGTCTTGAACTGGATGCCGTCATAGGTCGAGTCGAGGATCTCGGTGTCCCGGATGGTGACGCCCGGGATGTCCTGCCCCTGAGCGAAGAGGGTGATGGCTCCGAACTCCTGGTCCTCGTTCCAGAAGGCGCCGCCCGTGCGGTACAGGGCGTTGCCGGCGATGAGCGTCTGCCCGGAGAAGGGCAGCGGGTCGTGGTCGGTGGCCAGCATGATCCCCGGGTAGTTCATGGTGTCGGCGACCACGTTGTTCTCGATGGTGTTGCCGTGACCGCCGTAGACGGCGATGCCGTTGGCCCGCCAGGGCAGCTGGACCGTGTTGTTGCGGAAGTGGTTGTCGTGGCCGACGTCCACCGAGGTGTCCTTGACGTACTTGCTCGCCCAGACGGCGAGCGCGTCGTCGCCGGTGTTGCGGAAGGAGGAGTCGTAGACGGTGGAGTTGCGGGTGCCGTTGGCGAAGTTGATGCCGTCGGCGTACGTGTCGCGGATCCGCATGCCGCTGAACTCCAGGCCGTCGCCCGGTCCCCACAGCTCGGGGATGTCGGAGTAGTCGCGACCGACCCAGACGCCGACGTTGGCGTGCTCGATCCAGACGTTGCTGATCTTCGTGTTCCTGCCGAAGCGTCCGTTGAGCCCCACGCCGCCCTCGGCATTGCCGTCACCGCCGCGGATGGTGCCCGAGCCGAAGATGGCGATGTCCGAGATCCGGGTGTTGTCGTCGATGTCGAAGCCGAAGTTGCCCTCGTGCGGGTGGTTGATGCCGCCCGCGTCCTGCGGCGGGGTCAGGGTGTAGAGCTGCGAGTGCCACATGCCCGCGCCCCGGATCGTGACGTCGCGAATGCCGACCTGGTTGTACTGCCCCCGGTTCAGCGGGTCGTCGGTGAGGATCTTCTGCTCCTGCCGCCACTGTCCGGCCGGGATCCAGACGCAGCCGATCTCGCCCTTCTGGTCGGCGGTGACGGCCCGTTGGAGGGCGTCCGTGTCGTCGATGCCGTCGTTGGGCACCGCTCCGTACTCGGTGATCGAAACACAGCCCGCGGGCTGCGGTGTGGGCGGCGCGACCTGCTCCAGGTCGATCAGGTCGAGCACGTAGAACGAGGCCCGGTCGTCGGCGTCGCGCTGGAGCCGGAAGCGGGTGCCCGGCGGGTAGGACCGGTCGAGCAGCGTGTGCGACTCGTCGAAGAGCCTGCGGGCGTCGCCGCCGGGACGGTTGGTCAGGCCCTCGGGGTCGTCGGTGGTGCCGTACAGCCAGCTGTGCTTGGAGGAGAGGGTCAGCTTCCGGACGAAGACGTCGTTCGCGTACAGGCTGAGGGTGGCCTCCTGGCCGCCGCCGGCCGCCGCGTCCGGGATCGAGTTGCGGACGGTGAGGGCGTTCGCCTGGTTCACCGAGGTGAGCTCGACGTACTGCCCGCCCGCGTCGAGCCGGACGGACCGGCGGCCCGAGGACTCGGTGGCGAAGTCGGTGTGCCCGAAGGTGCGCAGCCGGTCGGCGGTGAGCAGCGTGCCCTGGTAGCGGGCGTCCTCCGCCTCGTACTCGGTGTAGGGGACGGCGGCGCCGCGCCCCACGACGAGGGACCTGCTGAAGACGTTGTTGTTCTCGTCGGTCTCGGTGAGGGTGCCGGTGGCGTCGGCGGCCGCGGTCAGGGTGGCGCCGCCGCTGGTGGCGGTCCACGTGCCGGAGATCACGACGGTGACGGTCTGGCCCGCGGCGACGGCTCCCGTCGTGCCGTTCAGGGTGGTGGTGCCGACGGCCAGCCGGGTGATGGTGCCGGCCGGAACGGCGGTGGTGCCGCGGTTGTGGACGGCGACGGTGAAGGAGACGGGTGCGCCGACCGCCGGGGCCGAGGGGGTGGCGGTGATGCCGGTGACCATGAGGTCGGGGCCGGGGCTCTGGCCCACGGTCAGCTCGGCGGCCGCGGTGCGGCTGTTGTTGGTGTCGTCGAGCTCGGGGACGGCGTTGGCCGGGTCG
>NZ_MWIG01000440.1:0-2465 GCF_002156145.1 Streptomyces sp. NRRL B-24572
CGACCCGGCGCGGGACGTCCTCCCCGGCCGCGACCTTCTTGGCGAGCTCCATGAGCTGGTCGCCGAGGAGCGGGTTGCACTCGACCACCACGTTGATCTTCTTGTCCTTCATGGCGACGAAGGCGTCCTTGATGCCGTCGACGGAGATCACCTTGATGTCGGTGCCCGGCTTCTTGCCGGCCTCCTCGATGGCCTGGATGGCGCCCAGGGCCATGTCGTCGTTGTGGGCGTACAGGACGTCGATGTCCTCGTGGGACTTGAGGAAGGCCTGCATGACCTCCTTGCCCTTGGCGCGGGTGAAGTCACCCGTCTGGGAGGCGACGACCTTGAACTTGGGGTCGCCCTTGATCTCCTCGGCGAAGCCCGCCTTGCGGTCGTTGGCGGGGGCGGAGCCGGTGGTGCCCTGGAGCTCGACGATGTTGACCGTGTCGGAGGATCCCCCGTACTCCTTCACGAGCCACTTGCCGGCCTCCTGGCCCTCCTTGACGAAGTCGGAGCCGAGGAAGGTGCGGTAGAGGGAGGTGTCCTTCGAGTCGACGGCGCGGTCGGTGAGGATCACCGGGATGCCGGCGTTCTTGGCCTCCTTCAGGACGGTGTCCCAGCCGGACTCCACCACCGGCGAGAAGGCGATGACGTCGACCTTCTGCTGGATGAAGGTGCGGATCGCCTTGATCTGGTTCTCCTGCTTCTGCTGCGCGTCGGAGAACTTCAGCTCGATGCCGGCCTTCTCGGCCGCGTCGCGCACGGACTTGGTGTTGGCGGTGCGCCAGCCGCTCTCGGCTCCTACCTGGGCGAACCCGAGCACCAGCTTGCCGTCGGAGGAGCCCTTGCCGGTGCCGCCGGTGGTGCCGGTGGTTGCGGGCTCGGTGGTGCAGGCGGTCAGCACACCGCCGGCCAGGACGGCGGCGGCGATGATGCGGAGGGCTCTGTGGGCCATGTCGTGGTTCCTCTCGGGACGTGCGTCGGCCCCGACGATCGGCGAGCCGGCGAATGCGACACATTGTGAGCGCTAACAGAGTTGTAACTCAAGGGCCTGTACGGTTGTTACCCGTTCTTGATGCGGCCCGACAGGGAACATCGACCTAGGTGTTGTGAGCGTTAACACTCGTAGTCGTCATTCCGCGCGCGACGGCCCCCACCGCGTGCGGAGTTCAGAGACCCGGGATCGCGTTCGCGGCGATGGCCCTGGCGTACCAGCGGGCGCTGTGCTTCGGAGTGCGCAACTGGGTGGCGTGGTCGACGTGGACGGCGCCGAAGCGCTTCTCGTATCCGTACGCCCACTCGAAGTTGTCCAGCAGGGACCAGAGGAAGTAGCCGCGCACGTCGGCGCCGTCGGCGATGGCCCGGTGGACCGCGGCGAGGTGCCGGTGGAGGTAGTCGATCCGGTCGTGGTCATGGATCTGACCGTCCGCCGTGGGGACGTCGGGGAAGGCGGCGCCGTTCTCGGTGATCGCCAGAGGGAGGCCGGGGTGGGCGCGGGAGGTGGCCACGAGGAGGTCGTAGAGGCCGGTCGGGTCGATGGTCCAGCCCATGTCGGTGGTGTCGCCCGGCGGAAGGTGGAAGTCGACGTCCTCGGAGCCGGGCCACGGTGAGTGGTCGCTCTCGCCGTGGGCGTGGTTGACCGCAGCCGCCCCTGGCAGCGGGGCGGAGACCACGGCGGGGGTGTAGTAGTTGATGCCCAGGAGGTCGATGGGGGCGCCGATGGCGGCCTCGTCGCCGTGCCTGACGAGGGCGTCCCAGTCGACGACGTGCGCGGTGTCGGCGAGGAGGTCGTCCGGGTATCCGCCGGAGAGCATCGGGCCGGTGAAGACGCGGTTGGCGACGGCGTCGATGCGGCGGGCCGCGTCGAGGTCGGCCGGGTCCGAGGTGAGCGGCCGGACGTGGTGCAGGTTGAGGGAGACCGTGATCCGGGCGTGGGCGGGCAGGGCCGCGCGCAGGGCGGCGGTGGCGCGGCCGTGGCCGAGGTTGAGGTGGTGGGCCGCGCGCAGGGCGAGGGCGGGGTCGGTGCGGCCCGGGGCGTGGACGCCGGAGCCGTAGCCGAGGAAGGCCGAGCACCAGGGCTCGTTGAGGGTGGTCCACAGGGCGACCCGGTCGCCCAGGGCGTCGGCGGCCAGGGCCGCGTACTCGCCGAAGCGCTCGGCGGTCTCGCGCTCGGTCCAGCCTCCCTCGTCCTCCAGTGCCTGGGGAAGGTCCCAGTGGTACAGGGTGGCGACGGGCTGGACGCCGGCGTCGAGGAGTTCGTCGACGAGCCGGCTGTAGAAGTCGAGGCCGACGGGGTTGGCGGAGCCCCGGCCGCCGGGCTGGATGCGGGGCCAGGACAGGGAGAAGCGGTAGGCCTGGAGACCGAGGTGGGACATCAGGGTGACGTCGGTCCGGTAGCGGTGGTAGTGGTCGCAGGCGACGTCGCCGGTGTCGCCGTTCGCGACCTTGCCCGGGGTGTGGGAGAAGGTGTCCCAGATGGAGGG
>NZ_MWIG01000441.1:0-19265 GCF_002156145.1 Streptomyces sp. NRRL B-24572
GCTCCTCGCCGTCGCCGACGACCTCCACCGCCGCTCCCAGTGGCCCCTGATCAGCGCCCCCGCCCTCCGTCACGGCGTCCTCGTCGCCGACGCGGCCGAGCACACCGCCCTCCTCGACGCCCTGATCGTCCAGGACCTGGCGGTCGTCCAGACCCTGGTACGAGAGCACTTCGCCGGATCGGAGTACTGAGCGTCCGGTACGACTAAGGTCGAAGGCGTCAGCAGCCCGCACCGCGTCACCCGTGAGGTGTCCCATGCCGTCCGCGATCCCGTCCCCGGTATGGGACGGTACGGAAGCCGAGGCCACCGCCCTGCTCGGCTGGCTCACCGATCCCGAGGCGCCCCGGCTCTGCCTCGTCACCGGCGCTCCCGGCAGCGGCAAGACGGCCCTCCTCCGCTGGCTCGCCGCGTACGGCCCGCGCTCCGGCCGCTCCCGCCGCCGCACCGTCCGGACGCTCGTCCCGCTCGCCGGGCAGAGCGCGCTCGGCGCGGCCTGGACCCTCGCCGACCGCCTCGGCGTCGTCGCCCGGTCGCCCGGCGACCTCGTCCACGCCCTCGCCACCAGCGAGGCGCGGCCCGCCGGCCGGACCGTCCTCCTCCTCACGGACCTCCACGCCGCCGCCGAACCCGCCGCGCTCACCCGGCTCATCGCGGAGCTCGCCGGCGTCGGAAGGATCCGGCTCGTGGTCGAGGCCCGGAGCGACACCCCGGCCCCCGCCGTCCTGCGCGCCGAACGCCGGGTCGCCGTCGTCGACCTCGACGGCGAACCGGAGACCGCCGACGGCGTCGTGGCGGAGCCCGCTCCGCCGCTGCCGGACCTCTCCGACCCGGCGTCCGTCTGCGCTGCCGACCCGCTGCTCGTCACCACGGCGTACGTCACCGGCGCCGCGCTCGCCGGGGTGCCCGGCACCCTCGACGGGCCCGAACCGTCCGCCCGGCCCGGCGAGGGCACCGCCGACGAACACGGCGGCCTGAGGACCGCCTGGATGCGCGCCGGACAGTCGCTCTGCCGTCAACAGGCCCCGGCGGAACGGGCGTTGGTCCTTCTCGCCGCGCTCGGCGACGGCGCGGACCCCCGGCTCCGCCCCGCGCTCGCCGAACTCGCGGAGGGCGCCCCCTGGCGGGTCCGGTGGGCCCGCCATCGCGGCGACCTCAACCCGCCCTGGCCCGGCCCGGTCACCGTGCTCGGCGCGGCGGGCGGCCCCCTGGAGGGCACCCTCCTCGTCGGCGACCCCACCGGCACCGTACGGCTCCTCCACGAGGCCGACGCGAGTCCCGTCGGGCGCCTCGCGCACAGCGTCCCCGGCCGGATCACGGCGCTCGCGCCCGCTCCCGACGGCACGGTGCTGCTCCTGGACGACCGGGGTCGGCTGCACTCCGTACGGGGTACGGCGCCCCGGCCCCCGTACCTGGAGCGGCTCACCGAGGCGGTCTCGGCGACCCTGGCCCGCCACCCGGGCACCGCCCTCGCGGCGATCGCCGGCTCGGTGGTGGTGGGGGACCGTCTCGGCTCCGTCCACGCCTTCGGCCTGACGGGCCTTCACCAGTCGGCCTCGCACAGCGGCCGGGTCACGGCCGTCGCCGCGGTCGAGTCCGAGACCCCGTTCGTCTGCTCCGGAGGTGCCGACGGGAGCGTCCGGCTCTGGACCCCGGGCCGCGACGCGCACCCCGAACCCCTCGCCGAACGCCCCTCGCCGGTCGTCTCCCTGCACGCGACCGAGACCCCGCACGGGCCGCTGGTCGCCGCGGCCTGGGCCGACGGCCTCGTCGAACTCCTCCGTCCCGAGGGCGGTCCGACGCTCTCCTTCCGTCCGGGCCCCCCGGTCCGCGCGGTCGCCGTCACCGGCGCCGGCTCCCTCCTCGTCGGCACCGACGAGAGCCTGGTGTGCCTCGTACCGAGGAGCTGACCGCGTGACGGTACGTCAGGTGGCGGCCCGGGGCGTCAACTGGGCCGACAGCCAGGTCGGCACCCCGCCGAGCAGCTGGAAGAGGCGCCGCGCCTCGGCGCGCAGTCGGCCCGCCTCCGGTTCGGTCTCCGTGGTCGCCAGGGCCGTGAGCGCCGGGGCCGTGCCCACCAGGTAGCCCAGCTCCTCGCGGATCCGCAGGGACTCCGCAAAGCCGTGCCGCGCCTCCGCCAACTCCCCTTCGCGCAGGGCGAGTCCGGCGAGGTGCCGCCAGGTGAAGGAGAGCAGCAGCGAGTCCCCCTGGGCGGTCGCCCCGGCGTGCGCCCTGCGGTACGCGGCGCGGGCCGCCTGCGGGGAGTCGCCGAGGTTCTGGGCGATGAGCCCGCGCCGGAAGTCCAGGAGCGGGCGCCCGGCGGCGGAGGGGCCGATCAGGGCCGCCGCCCGGCCCAGCGCCATCCGGGCCTCGTCGGCCCGGTCGCGTACGCCCAACAGCGTGGAGGCGTACGCGAGATAGCCGCGTTCACAGGCCGCGGCCCCGCGTTCCTCGTCGGTGCCGGCCACCGCCTCGGCCGCCCGGAGCGCCTCCTCGGCGTCGGCCCAGCCCTTCTCGGTGTAGAGGCAGCGCTCGATGAGCAGCGCCGCCCGTTCCAGTGCGGCCGCCGGTTCGTTCGCGTGCGGCGCGAGCAGCGCGGCCGCGTCCGTCCAGCAGCCTCGGGAGCGGAGCCGCCATATGGCGGTCTCCACGGGTGTCTCCTTGCCGTAGGCGAGGGACGGATCTTCGCCACCCCTTGATTCGGAACCAGACATGGCGGTATCCGCCACATTGCCCTCCCCGAGCGCGCCATCGAGCTGTTGAGTAGGACGGCATCTCAGCACGAACGGCAGTACCCGGCCAAGGGGTCGGGTGAAAAATTTCACAAACTCGCGGTGGGGTGAAGACCCCCGCCCCGACCCGGCCCGACGGATCGGGGGATCGCCGATCGGCCCGTGATCACGGCGGTGATCAGGCCCGGAATCGGTCCGCGGGGCCCCACGCCGAGGGCCCGCCGCGGCCCCGTTCGCCACACCTCCGGACTCGCCCGAAGGAGTGAATCATCGGGACCCCGTCGGGCCCTGGTGCTTCCGGTTCGGTTCACCCGAACGGCGTCAGCTCATCCGCAGCGCGAGGAAGAAGTCGAGCTTGTCCTCCAGACGGGAGAGGTCACGGCCGGTGAGCTGCTCGATCCGGCCCACCCGGTAGCGCAGCGTGTTCACGTGCAGGTGGAGGCGGGTCGCACAGCGGGTCCAGGAGCCGTCGCAGTCGAGGAACGCCTCCAGGGTCGGGATGAGCTCCGCCCGGTGACGGCGGTCGTAGTCGCGCAGCGGGTCGAGCAGCCGGGCCGTGAAGGCGCGCCGGACGTCGTCCGGGACGAACGGCAGCAGCAGCACGTGCGAGGCCAGCTCGTGGTGCCCGGCGGCGCAGACCCGGCCCGGGCGGGCGGCGGCCACCCGGCGGGCGTGCCGGGCCTCCTCCAGGGCCCCGCGCAGGCCCTCCGCCGACGCCACGGCCGCGCTGACGCCCAGCGTGAGGCGCCCGTCGCCGTCGAGACCCGAGGAGAGCGGCGCCCGTACGGCGGTGAGCAGCGCGTCCGCGTGCAGGCCGAGGGCGGGGGCCGGGCCCTCGTCCTCGCTCTCCGGCAGCGGGCCCGCGGCCAGCGGGACCAGGGCGATCGCCTCGTCGCCGCTGTGCGCGACCGCGATCCGGTCGGCCGACTCGGCGCCGACGGTCGCCGGGTCGACGAGGATCTCCTCCAGGAGCGCCTGCGCGACCGGCCCGCTGTCCACGGGGGCCTGACCGGCCTCCTGCTCCCACTCCACGCGGGCGACGACGACCTGCCAGTGCGGGGCGGTGCCGAGCCCGGGCAGCAGCACCGGGGCGGCGACCCGCAGCCGGGCGGCGATCTCGGCGGGCGCGGCGCCCGTCTGCACCAGCTCCAGGACCTCCTGGGCGAGCCGGCGCCGCACCGTACGGGCCGCGTCGCGCCGGTCCCGCTCGACGGCGATCAGCTGGGTGACGCCCTGGAGCAGGTCGAGCCGGGCGGCGGGCCACTCCCCGGCGTCCGCCTCGACGGCGAGCAGCCAGTCCGACAGGACCGTCTCGCGCACGTCCCGGGAGGCGGGCGCGGCGCCCCGGCCGGTGTTGCGGATCGGGAAGAGCGAGTACGTGGCTCCGGCGACGCTCAGCCGGTGCGGGCCGCGCCGGCCGGTCCGGGTGGCGGCCAGGTGCTCACCGGCCAGGGTGGCGGCGAGCCCGGCGTCCAGGGGCTCTCCCGCGCCCGCGATCTGGCGGCCGGTGGGGGAGAGGACCCAGGCCCGCAGGTCCAGGTCGGAGCCGAGGAGGTCGAGGACGACCTCGGGGCCGCCGCCCGCAGGTCCCGAGGTCATGAGCCGCCGGTGCCGGTCGACGACGGCGGCCAGGTCACCGGCCCGCTCGCCGGAGACCTGTCGAACAACATGCTCGGTGATCGTCGCGAACGCAACGGACTCGTTCACTGCGAACAGTGGGAGCCGGTGGCGCAAACACGCCTCTACGAGATCGTCGGGGACGGGGCCGAGCTCGGCCTCGCCCGCGGCCAGGGCGGCCACGCCGGCCGAGGCCAGGATGCGGACGAAGGGCTCGGAGTCGGCCGGCTCCGTCCGCCAGGCGAGGCCGGTCAGCACCAGCTCGCCGCCGGAGAGGTACCGGCTGGGGTCCTTCAGGTCCGTCGTCATCACGCCTCGGACGGTCCGGTCCAGCTCGTCCTCGCCGCCGAGCAGGCGCAGCCCGAGCGCGTCGTTCTCCAGCAGTGCGCGCAGCCGCATCGTGTCGCCGCCGTTCCTTCGTTCGGTGATGGTGGGAGTGTCGCGTTGTCGACGGTGGGGTGGTGCCACCGTTTCCAGGGGGAAACAGCGAGGTATCCGTTCCCCGCCTTTCGTTCGAATCTACAAGACGACGACGGGCACCAGCCAACTCCTTCATGTTTTCGGTGACTGCACCCGGGCGATCGTGGCTTGTGTACTAGGCCACACACCGCGTGAACAGCACATGAACACGATGTCGAGGGCCGGCCGTCCCCCCGGACCCACTAGCTCGACCCCCGATCACCAGAATCACTAGAAGAGAGCCACCATGGACTTCCTTCGCCCCGCCAGCTGGGAGGAGGCGCTCGCCGCCAAGGCCGAGCACCCCACGGCCGTGCCCATCGCCGGTGGTACCGACGTCATGGTCGAGATCAACTTCGACCACCGACGCCCCGAGTACCTCCTGGACCTGAACCGTATCGAGCTGCTGCGCGAGTGGGAGGTCGGCGAGGAGAACGTCCGCCTCGGCGCTTCCGTTCCGTACACGCAGATCATGGAGAACCTGCGCGCAGAGCTCCCGGGTCTGGCACTGGCATCGCACACGGTCGCCTCCCCGCAGATCCGCAACCGCGGCGGCGTGGGCGGCAACCTCGGCACCGCGTCGCCCGCCGGCGACGCCCACCCGGCCCTGCTCGCCGCGGGCGCCGAGGTCGAGGTCGAGTCGGTGCGCGGCAGCCGCTTCATCCCGATCGACGAGTTCTACACGGGCGTGAAGCGCAACGCGCTCCAGCCCGACGAGCTCATCAAGACCGTCCACATCAAGAAGGCGGACGGCCCCCAGCAGTACTCCAAGGTCGGCACCCGCAACGCGATGGTCATCGCCGTCTGCGCCTTCGGCCTGGCCCTGCACCCGGAGACCCGGACCGTGCGCACCGGCATCGGCTCCGCCGCGCCGACCCCGATCCGCGCCAAGGAGGCCGAGGCCTTCCTGAACGCGGCTCTGGAAGAGGGCGGTTTCTGGGACAACGGCAAGATCATCACCCCCTCGATCGCCAAGCAGTTCGCCGACCTGTGCTCGGCCGCCGCCAACCCGATCGACGACGTCCGAGGCACCGCCAAGTACCGGCGCCACGCCGTCGGCATCATGGCTCGCCGCCAGCTCGGCTGGACCTGGGAGCAGTACCGCGGCGCCGGCCGCACGCTTGAGGGAGCTGCATAACCATGCGCGTGAATTTCACGGTCAACGGTCGTCCGCAGGAAGCCGACGACGTCTGGGAGGGCGAGTCCCTCCTCTACGTTCTGCGTGAGCGCCTGGGTCTGCCCGGCTCCAAGAACGCGTGCGAGCAGGGCGAGTGCGGTTCCTGCACCGTCCGTCTCGACGGCGTGCCGGTCTGTTCGTGTCTGGTCGCCGCCGGTCAGGTCGAGGGCCGCGAAGTCGTCACCGTCGAGGGCCTGGCGGAGTTCGCCAGGCAGCGCGAGGAGCACGGCGGCTGCGCGAGCGGCGCCTGCGGCACCTCGATCGACGAGGCCAAGCGCTGGGAGGCCAAGCCCCAGGACTCGCAGACCGGCGAGGGTGTCGAACTCTCCCCGATCCAGCAGGCGTTCATCGACGCCGGCGCAGTCCAGTGCGGTTTCTGCACCCCCGGTCTGCTCGTCGCGGCCGACGAGATGCTGGAGCGCAACCCGTCCCCGACGGACGCGGACATCCGCGAGGCGCTCTCCGGCAACCTCTGCCGCTGCACCGGTTACGAGAAGATCCTCGACGCGGTCCGCCTCGCGGCCGCTCGCCAGGAGCGTCAGGGAGAGGCGGTCTGACGATGGCTCAGAACACACTTCCGGTGGGCACGCCCACCAACGTCACCCAGAACCACGTCAAGGGCGGCATCGGCGAGTCCACGCTCCGCCCCGACGGCACCCTCAAGGTGACCGGCGAGTTCGCCTACTCCTCGGACATGTGGCACGAGGACATGCTGTGGGGCCAGATCCTGCGCTCCACCGTCGCGCACGCCGAGATCGTGTCCATCGACACCTCCGAGGCCCTCACGATGGACGGCGTCTACGCCGTCCTGACCCACGAGGACCTGCCGGCCGCGAAGAACTACGGCATGGAGTTCCAGGACACCCCGGTCCTCGCCTACGGCAAGGTCCGTCACCACGGTGAGCCGGTCGCCCTCGTGGCCGCCGACCACCCGGAGACCGCCCGCCGCGCCGCCGCCAAGATCAAGATCGAGTACCGGGAGCTCCCGGTCATCACGGACGAGGCCTCCGCCCTCGCCCCGGACGCGATCCTGGTCCACGAGAACCGCGACGACCACCACTCCGGCCACGTCCCGCACCCGAACATCGTGCACCGCCAGCCGATCATCCGCGGCAACGCCGCCGAGGCCGCCAAGCGCGCCGACGTGATCGTCAAGGGCGAGTACACCTTCGGCATGCAGGACCAGGCCTTCCTCGGCCCCGAGTCCGGCCTCGCCGTACCGGCCGAGGACGGCGGCGTCGACCTGTACGTCGCCACCCAGTGGCTGCACTCGGACCTCAAGCAGATCGCCCCCTGCCTCGGCCTGCCCGAGGAGAAGGTCCGCATGACCATGGCCGGTGTCGGCGGCGCCTTCGGCGGCCGCGAGGACATCTCCATGCAGATCCTCGCCTCGATCCTCGCCCTGCGCACCGGCAAGCCGGTCAAGATGGTCTACAACCGGTACGAGTCCTTCTTCGGGCACGTCCACCGGCACCCGGCGAAGCTCTACTACGAGCACGGCGCCACCAAGGACGGCAAGCTCACGCACGTGAAGTGCAAGATCGTCCTCGACGGTGGCGCGTACGCCTCGTCCACGGCCTCGGTCGTCGGCAACGCCTCCTCCCTCTCGATCGGCCCGTACGTCGTCGAGGACGTCGAGATCGAGGCGATCGGCCTCTACACCAACAACCCGCCCTGCGGCGCCATGCGCGGCTTCGGCGCGGTCCAGGCCTGCTTCGCCTACGAGGCGCAGATGGACAAGCTCGCGGCCAAGCTGGGCATGGACCCGGTGGAGCTGCGCCAGCTCAACGCCATGGAGCAGGGCACGATCATGCCGACCGGCCAGGTCGTGGACTCCCCGGCCCCGGTCGCCGAGCTGCTTCGCCGGGTCAAGGCCCGCCCGCTGCCGCCGGAGCGCCAGTGGGAGACCGCCGGTGAGGGCGCGGACGTCCGCGCGCTGCCGGGCGGCCTGTCCAACACCTCGCACGGCGAGGGCGTCGTCCGGGGCGTCGGCTACGCGGTCGGCATCAAGAACGTCGGCTTCTCCGAGGGCTTCGACGACTACTCGACCGCCAAGATCCGCATCGAGGTCATCAACGGCGAGGCCGTCGCCACGGTCCACACCGCCGCGGCGGAGGTCGGCCAGGGCGGCGTCACGATCCACGCGCAGATCGCCCGCACCGAGCTCGGCGTCCAGCAGGTCACCATCCACCCCGCGGACACGCAGGTGGGCTCGGCCGGTTCGACCTCCGCGGGCCGCCAGACGTACATGACCGGCGGCGCCATCAAGAACTCCTGCGAGCTCGTCCGCGAGAAGGTCCTGGAGATCGGCCGGCGCAAGTTCGGCTCGTACCACCCGGCCTGGGCCAACGCCGAACTCCTCCTGGAGGGCGGCAAGGTCGTCACCGACGGCGGCGAGGCCCTCGCCTCCATCGCGGACGTCCTGGAGGACCAGGTCGTCGAGATCGAGGAGGAGTGGCGGCACCGTCCCACCCAGGCCTTCGACCTCGTCACCGGTCAGGGCGACGGCCACGTCCAGTACGCCTTCGCCGCGCACCGCGCGGTCGTCGAGGTGGACACCGAGCTCGGCCTCGTCAAGGTCATCGAGCTGGCCTGCGCGCAGGACGTCGGCAAGGCGGTCAACCCGCTCTCCGTGGTCGGCCAGATCCAGGGTGGCACCACCCAGGGCCTGGGCGTCGCGGTGATGGAGGAGATCATCGTCGACCCGAAGACCGCGAAGGTGCGCAACCCCTCCTTCACGGACTACCTGATCCCGACGATCCTCGACACGCCGACCATCCCGGTCGACTACCTCGAGCTGGCCGACCCCAACGCGCCGTACGGCGTCCGGGGCATCGGCGAGGCCCCGACCCTGTCGTCCACCCCGGCCGTCCTCGCGGCGATCCGGGCGGCGACGGGCCTGGAGCTCAACAAGACGCCGGTCCGCCCCGAGGCGCTCACCGGCACCCTGTAGGACTCTCCGGGCGGTGCGTGCCTCCCAGGAACGTCACACTTCCACCGCCCGCACCGCCCGGAGCACTCCCTCCACCGGAGTACCCGCACCACCCGCAGTACCCGCTTCACGGCAGTACCCCGTTCGTCTCGGGCCGTCCCCCGGGTCGTGCAGCCAACCAAAGATCCCAAATCCCGCAGCTTCACGTCAGAGCTTCGAAGTCTGATGCGGGTGCCCCTTTGAACCTTGGGAGTAGGCCCCATGACCCAGTCGTCTGTGGAGCCCAAGACCGCCGCTGAGGACGCGGGCTCCGGCTCGCGCAACCCCGCCGGGCGCTCTTGGCTCGACCGGTACTTTCACATCTCGGAGAGAGGATCCACCGTCGCGACGGAGATCCGCGGCGGCGTCACCACCTTCATGGCGATGGCGTACATTCTCCTGCTCAACCCGATCCTCCTCGGTGGCCCGGACGTCGAGAAGCACTCTCTCGCCACCTCCGCCGTCATCACGGCTACCGCCTTCGCGGCGGCGGTGACCACCCTGCTGATGGGCTTCGTCGGCAAGGTCCCGCTCGTCCTCGCGGCGGGGCTCAGCGTCTCCGGTGTGCTCGCGACCCAGGTCGTGCCCCAGATGACCTGGCCGCAGGCCATGGGCATGTGCGTCGTCTACGGTCTGGTGATCTGCCTCCTGGTGGTCACCGGTCTCCGCGAGATGATCATGAACGCGATCCCGCTGCCGCTCAAGCACGGCATCACCATCGGCATCGGCCTCTTCATCGCGCTGATCGGCTTCAACAAGGCCGGCTTCGTCGGCGCGGGACCGCAGTTCGGCCCGCCCATCACCCTCGGCTCCGGCGGCGAACTCGTCGGCTGGCCGGTCCTCATCTTCGCGGTCACCCTGCTCGCGATCTTCGCCCTCCAGGCCCGCAAGGTCCCGGGCGCGATCCTCATCGGCATCGTCGCCGGCACCGTCATCTCCCTGATCGTCAACGCCGTCGCCGACATCCCGGCCAAGGGCCCCGGCTCCTGGGCCAACGGCGCTCCCGAGCTCAAGGGCAGCGCGGTCTCCAAGCCGGACTTCTCGCTCTTCGGCGACGTCTCCTTCGGCGGCTGGGGCGACGTCGGCTTCATCACCGTCGGCGTCATCGTCTTCACCCTGGTCCTCGCCGGCTTCTTCGACGCCATGGCCACCATCATCGGCGTCGGCACCGAGGCCAACCTCGCCGACGACAAGGGCCGCATGCCCGGCCTCTCCAAGGCGCTGTTCATCGACGGCGCGGGCGGCGCGATCGGCGGCGTCTCCGGCGCCTCCGGCCAGACCGTGTTCGTCGAGTCCGCCACCGGCGTCGGCGAAGGCGCCCGTACCGGTCTCTCCTCGACCGTCACCGGCCTGTTCTTCGCGGCCTGCCTCTTCTTCACGCCGATCACCCAGATCGTGCCCCGCGAGGTCGGCTCCGCCGCCCTGGTCGTCATCGGCGCGATGATGATGATGAACGCCAAGCACGTGAACTGGGGCGACAGCTCCGTCGCGATCCCGGTCTTCCTGACCGTCGTCCTGATGCCGTTCACCTACAGCATCACCCCGGGTGTCGCGGCCGGCGTCATCGCCTACACCGTCATCAAGGTGGCGCAGGGCAAGGCGCGCGAGGTCGGCGCCTTCATGTGGGCCCTGACCGCGATCTTCATCGTGTTCTTCGCCCTCCACCCGATCGAGGGTTGGCTCGGCGTCAGCTGACACCCGACAATCACCCTCCGTACACACCCAAGGAGACCGACATGCTGGACATCGCCGAAGAGCTGCACCGGTGGGTCGAGCAGGGACGCACGTTCGCCGTCGCCACCGTGGTGGCGGTCGGCGGCAGCGCACCCCGGCAGCCGGGAGCCGCACTCGCCGTCGACAGCGACGGCACGGCGATCGGATCGGTCTCCGGCGGGTGCGTGGAGGGCGCGGTCTACGACCTGTGCGTCCAGGCCCTCGAAGACGGCAGGACCGTCGTCGAGCGCTTCGGCTACAGCGACGAGGACGCCTTCGCGGTCGGCCTGACCTGCGGCGGCATCATCGACATCCTCGTCACCCCGGTGCGCGGCGGGGTCTTCCCCGCCGCGCTGGCCGCCGCCGTCTCGGGGGAGGCGGCGGCCCTGGCGAGGATCGTGGACGGACCGGCGGACCTGTTGGGGCAGGCGCTGCTGGTACGTCCCGACGGCTCGTACGAGGGGAAGCTCGGCGGTCACCCCGAACTGGACCGCACCGCGGCCGCCGAAGCCCTCGCGATGCTCGACGCGGGCCGCACCGGCACCGTGGAGATCGGCGAGGACGGCAGCCGCTGCGGACAGCCGCTGACCCTCATCGTCGAGTCCTCCGTCCCCGCCCCCCGCATGATCGTCTTCGGCGCCATCGACTTCGCCTCCGCCCTCGTCCGGGTCGGCAAGTTCCTCGGCTACCACGTCACCGTCTGCGACGCCCGGCCGATCTTCGCGACGCCGGCCCGCTTCCCCGAGGCCGACGAGATCGTCGTCGACTGGCCCCACCGCTACCTGGAGTCGACCGAGGTCGACGGCCGGACCGTGCTCTGCGTCCTCACGCACGACGCCAAGTTCGACGTCCCCCTCCTCCGGGCCGCCCTGAGGCTTCCCGTCGCCTACATCGGCGCGATGGGCTCCCGCCGCACCCACGAGGACCGCAACGAGCGCCTCCGCGAGGTCGGCGTCACCGAACTCGAACTCGCCCGCCTGCGCTCCCCGATAGGCCTCGACCTCGGCGCGCGCACCCCCGAGGAGACCGCCCTGTCGATCGGCGCGGAGATCGTCGCCAACCGCCGCGGCGGCAGCGGCGTCTCCCTGACGGGCGCGCACACCCCGATCCATCACGAGGGTCCCCGCGAGCCGGACGGGCGCATAGGGTCGGTCGCATAGACATACGGTCGGTCGCGTAGTCGCCGGCCCCTCGCGCGCCCCGGAGCAGGACGAACCTGCCCCGGGGCGCGCTCTGTTGTGCCCCGCTCCTCTCTCGATACTTAATGCAAGCCAAAAGAAAAGCGGGTCCCATGGCTTGACCCCGATCCGGGCAGCCGTGAGCATCTGTTGCGGAGTGCGCGCTCCCCATCCCCAAACCCCCCTCGCACACGAGGAGTTCGAGCCATGCCCGCTGTCGGCACCCGCCTCGCGCCACCCCCACGTCCCAGACGCGCAACCGCCGCCACCCTCGTCACCGCGCTCCTCGCCGGTCTGCTCGCGCTCGTCGCCGCGCCTCCCGCCGCGGCCGCCCCCGTCCTGCTCTCGCAGGGCAGGCCCGCCACCGCCTCCAGTCAGGAGAACGGCGGCACCCCCGCGAGCGCCGCCGTCGACGGCGACCCGGGGACCCGCTGGTCCAGCGCCTTCGCCGATCCGCAGTGGATCCAGGTGGACCTGGGCGCCCCGGCCGCGCTCAGCAGGGTCGACCTGCGCTGGGAGACCGCCTATGGCAAGGCGTACCGCATCGAGCTCTCCGGCGACGGCACCGACTGGACGACCGCGTACAGCACCTCGAACGGTCCCGGCGGCAACGAGTCGCTGCCCGTCACCGGCACCGCCCGCTACGTCCGCGTGTACGGCACCCAGCGCGCCACCGGCTGGGGCTACTCCCTCTGGGAGTTCCAGGTGTACGGCACCGGTGACAGCGGCCCGGCTCTGCCCGGCGGCGGCGACCTCGGGCCGAACGTGCACGTGATCGACCCGTCCACGCCCGACGTACAGGCGCAGCTCGACGGCGTCTTCCGGCAGCAGGAGTCGGACCAGTTCGGCAGCGGCCGGCACGCCTTCCTCTTCAAGCCCGGCACCTACAACGGCCTCAACGCCCAGATCGGCTTCTACACCCAGATCGCCGGCCTCGGACTGCGCCCCGACGACACCACGATCAACGGCGACGTCACCGTCGACGCGGGCTGGTTCAACGGCAACGCCACCCAGAACTTCTGGCGCGGCGCCGAGGGGCTCGCCCTCAACCCGGTGAACGGCACCGACCGCTGGGCCGTCGCCCAGGCCTCCTCCTTCCGCCGCATGCACGTCAAGGGCGGGCTCAACCTCGCCCCCAGCGGCTACGGCTGGGCCAGCGGCGGCTACATCGCCGACTCCAGGATCGACGGCCAGATCGGCAACTACTCGCAGCAGCAGTGGTACACCCGCGACAGCTCGATCGGCGGCTGGTCCAACTCCGTCTGGAACCAGGTCTTCTCCGGCACCGAGGGCGCACCCGCGCAGGCCTTCCCCGAGCCGAAGTACACCACCCTCGACACCACCCCGATCTCCCGCGAGAAGCCGTACCTGATCTGGGAGGACGGCCAGTACAAGGTCTTCGCCCCGGCCAAGCGGACCGGTGCCCGCGGCACCACCTGGGCGAACGGCACCCCGCAGGGCGAGAAGATCCCGCTCAGCCGGTTCTACGTCGTCAAGCCCGGCACCACCGCCGCCACCGTCAATCAGGCACTCGACCAGGGCCTGCACCTGCTGTTCACGCCCGGTGTCTACCACGTCGACCGGACGATCACCGTGAACCGCGCGGGCACGATCGTCCTCGGCCTCGGCCTGGCCACGATCGTCCCGGACAACGGCGTCACCGCGATGCGCGTCGCCGACGTCGACGGCGTCCGCCTCGCCGGCTTCCTCGTCGACGCCGGAACCGTCAACTCGCCGACGCTCCTGGAGATCGGGCCGCAGAACGCCTCCGCCGACCACGCCGCCGACCCCACCACCGTCCAGGACGTGTACTTCCGCGTCGGCGGCGCCGGCGCCGGAAGGGCGACCACCGCCATGGTGGTCAACAACGACGACACGATCGTCGACCACACCTGGGTCTGGCGCGCCGACCACGGCGAGGGCGTCGGCTGGGAGACCAACCGCGCCGACTACGGCGTCCGCGTGTACGGCGACGACGTCCTCGCCACCGGACTCTTCGTCGAGCACTTCAACAAGTACGACGTCGAGTGGTTCGGCGAGCGCGGCCGCACGATCTTCTTCCAGAACGAGAAGGCGTACGACGCCCCGAACCAGGCCGCCGTCCAGGACGGCCCCTACAAGGGCTACGCCGCCTACCGCGTCGACGACTCCGTGACCACCCACGAGGGCTGGGGACTCGGCAGCTACTGCTACTACAACGTGGACCCGACGATCCGTCAGGACCACGGTTTCCGGGCCCCGGTGAAGCCCGGCGTCAGGTTCCACGACCTGCTCGTGGTCTCGCTCGGCGGCAAGGGCCAGTACGAGCACGTCATCAACGGCATCGGCGCCCCGACCTCGGGCACCGACACCGTGCCGTCCACGGTGGTCTCGTACCCCTGACCCCGACCGGGTGAGGCGGAGGGCGGCGCGCGCTCAGCGCGCCGCCCTCTCGCGCACGGTCGACGCCCACGCCGGCTGCTCCTCGGCCGGCTCCGCCTCGGCACGCCGGCCGCCCCGGGCGAAGAAGTCCGCGAGCGGCAGGATCGCCGCGCCGACCGTCACCGCGTCCGGGCCCAGGGTCCCCATGGCGATGTCGACCCGCGCCGCCGGGTACCTCAGGGCGTACTCGGCGGCGTACCCCTTCACCGTCTCCAGGAACCGGGCGCCGAGCTGGAGGCCCGCCCAGCCGCCGACGAGGATGCGCTCGGGCTGGAAGAGGTTGATCAGGTCGCCGAAGCCGGCGCCCAGGTACTCGGCGGTCTCCTCCAGGACCGCGACCGCCGTCGCGTCGGGCTCCGTGCCCGCGTCGGCGGGGTAGGCGGCCGCCAGCATCGAGGTGAGGGCCGTCTCCTCGTCCGCGCCCGCCGGGGGCCGCCCGCCCGCCTCGCGCCAGCGTTCGAGGAGGGCCTCGGCGCCCGCGTACGCCTCCAGGCAGCCCCGGGCGCCGCAGCGGCAGCGGCGCCCCCGGACCCGTACCGTCAGATGACCCCATTCGAGGGCCCGGCCGGGCCCCATCGGGTCGGTGACCACGCAGGCGCCGACGCCCGAGCCGAAGAGGACGACCGCGGCGCTGCGCGCGCCCCGGCCGGCGCCGAACCACATCTCGGCCTGGCCGAGGGTCTTGGCGCCGTTGTCGATCCAGTACGGCACCGAGGCCGGCAGGTCCACGCTCTCGCGGAGCAGCCGCTCCAGCGGGACCGCGTCCCAGCCGATGGTCTGGCCGTGCACGACCGCGCCCTCCTCGGCCGTACGGGCGACGATGCCGGGGACGCCGACGCCGACGCCGAGCAGGCGCCCGGCGGGGACGTCCGCGGTCCTGAGCACCTCCGCGATGCCCGCCCGCACGTGCTCGACGACGACCCCGACCTCGTACCGCTCATGGGGGTTCGGCCGGTCGACCGCCAAGGGGCGCTCGGTGCGGGCGAGTTCGGTGAGGGCGAGGTCGAACAGCTCGATCCGGACCCGGGTCTCGCCGACGTCCACGCCGATCATGCAGCCGCTGCCGGGCGTGATCCGCAGCAGGGTACGGGGGCGGCCGCCGGCCGAGTCGACGCTGCCGGCCTCCTCCACGAGGCCCTCCGCGACGAGCTCCGCGACCACGTTGCTGACGGAGCCGGAGCTCAGTCCGGTGGCGGGGCCCAGGGAGAAGCGGCTCAGGGGGCCGTCGAAGTACAGGCGCTGGAGGACGGCGGTGCGGTTCTCGCGTCGCAGGTCACGCACGGTGCGGCCGTTCCGCATGGTCACTTGGGCCCCCAGGTGAAGTAGTCCTGACCGCAAGATACCGCTGCCGGGACCCTTGACGCGACCTTCTCTTGAGGTTTAACTCACGTCCTGAAATAAGCCGGGGAGAGGCCGTCCGCGCCTTCACCTCCTGAACGCGGGACACGCCCACGGACCCTGCCCTCCCCAGCTCCCCGTCACTCCCCGAAAGGGCCATGAGGAGCCATGCGCACAATCAGAGCCGCGGCCGCCGGTGCCGTCACCCTCTCCCTCGTCCTCACCGCAGCCGCGTGCGGAGGCGGCTCCTCGGCCGACGACGCCGGCTCCGGCGGCGGCAAGACCCTCACCTACTGGGCCTCCAACCAGGGCGCGAGCCTGGAGGTCGACAAGAAGGTCCTCCAACCCGAACTCGACCGCTTCGAGAAGGAGACCGGCATCAAGGTCAAGCTGGAGGTCGTCCCCTGGTCCGACCTGCTCAACCGGATCCTCACCGCCGCCACCTCAGGACAGGGCCCCGACGTCCTCAACATCGGCAACACCTGGAGCGCCTCCCTCCAGTCCACCGGCGCCCTGCTGCCCTGGGACGCCGAGAACTTCGAGGCCATCGGCGGCAAGGACCGCTTCGTCGACTCCGCGCTCGGCTCCACCGGCGCCACCGGCCAGGACCCGGCCGCCGTCCCGCTCTACTCCATGGCCTACGCGCTCTACTACAACAAGAAGATGTTCAAGGACGCCGGCATAGCGAAGCCGCCGGCCACCTGGGACGAGCTGATCGCCGACGGCAAGAAGCTCAGCAAGGACGGCAAGTCCGCCATCGGCGTCGAAGGCGGCAACCTCGCCAACAACATCCACCAGGTCTTCGTCATGGGCAAGCAGCACGGCGCCGACTTCTTCACCCCCGACGGCAAGGCCGACTTCACCTCCGAAGGCGCCGTCGCCGCCGTCAAGCAGTACGTCGACCTCATGGCCGCCCACAGGATCGTCGCTCCCGGCAACGCCGAGTACGCCCAGAACCAGTCCCTCGCCGACTTCGCCAAGAACCGCACCGCCATGGTCCTCTGGCAGACCCCCGGCACCACCTTCCAGGCCCAGGGCATGAGCCCCGACGCCTGGGGCGTCGCCCCCGCGCCCGTCCCCTCCGGCACCCCCGGACAGGGCACGCAGATCAACTCCATGGTCGCCGGCATCAACCTCGCCGTCTTCAAGAACACCGGGAACAAGGACGGCGCCCTCAAGTTCGTGAAGTTCATGACCGGCGACCAGGAGCAGAAGACGCTCAACAGCGCCTACGGCTCCATCCCCCCGGTCAAGACCGCCCAGCAGGACCCCGCCTTCGACAGCCCCACCGTCACGGTCCTCAAGCAGACCCTCGCGACCAGCGCCGCCGCCCTGCCGCAGGTCCCCGAGGAGTCCCAGTTCGAGACCGTCGTCGGCACCGCCGTCAAGGAGCTCTTCGCCGACGCCGCCGCCGGACGCCCCGTCACCACCGAGTCCGTACGGGCCAAGCTCGACAAGGCCCAGCAGCAGATGCCCAAGAAGTGAGCCCGGACGCCACCATGACCACCACCGCCACCGAGAAGCCCGGCGGACGGAAGGACAGCGGCCGGAGCGTGCAGCGGCACACCCCCGGGGCGGCCCCGCGCCGCCGCCCCGGACGGCTCCGGGCCCGCGGACTGCCCTACCTGCTGCTCCTCCCGGCCCTCCTCCTCGAACTCCTCGTCCACCTCCTGCCGATGCTCATCGGCATCGTCATGAGCTTCAAGGAGCTCACCCAGTTCTTCATCCGCGACTGGACGGCCGCCCCCTGGGCCGGACTCGGCAACTACGCCGTCTCGGTCGACTTCGACGCCCCCGTCGGCGAAGCGCTCCTGACGTCGTTCCTCACGACCTGCCTCTTCACCCTCTGCTCCGTCGGCCTGTGCTGGCTCCTCGGCGCCTCGGCCGCCGTCTTCATGCAGGAGACCTTCCGCGGCCGCGGCTTCCTGCGCGCGCTCTTCCTCGTCCCGTACGCCCTGCCGGTCTACGCGGCCGTCATCACCTGGGCGTTCATGTTCCAGCGGGACAACGGCCTGGTGAACCACGTCCTCCACGACCAGCTCGGCATCGGCGACAGCCCCGCCTTCTGGCTCATCGGCGACAACGCCTTCGTCACCCTGCTCGTCGTCTCCGTCTGGAAGGGCTGGCCCTTCGCCTTCCTCGTCCTGATGGCCGGACTCCAGAACATCCCCCGGGAGACCTACGAGGCCGCCGCCCTCGACGGCGCCGGGATGTGGAAGCAGATCCGCCACATCACCCTGCCGTCCCTGCGGCCGGTCAACCAGGTCCTCGTCCTCGTGCTGTTCCTGTGGACGTTCAACGACTTCAACACCCCCTTCGTGCTCTTCGGCAAGGCGGCCCCCGAAGCCGCCGACCTGATCTCCCTGCACATCTACCAGTCCTCGTTCCAGACCTGGAACTTCGGCACGGGCTCGGCGATGTCGGTACTGCTCCTGCTGTTCCTGCTCGTCGTCACGGGCGCCTACCTGCTGCTCACGAACCGCGGAAGGAAGGCCACCGATGCCCCGTAGCGACCGGCCCCGCTCGCCCATGGCCGCCCCCCGCTCCTTCCTCTGGAGCCGCCGGATCTTCCTCACCCTCCTCACCGGCTTCGTCCTGCTGCCGGTGTACGTGATGGTCTCCAGCTCCCTCAAACCCCTCGCGGACGTCTCGGGGAAGTTCCAGTGGATCCCCTCCGGGCTCACCCTCCGCCCGTACGTCGACATCTGGCAGACCGTCCCGCTCGCCGACTACTTCGTGAACTCCCTGGTCGTCGCGGGCACGGCCACCGTCTGCTCCCTCGTCGTCGCGGTCTTCGCCGCCTACGCCGTCAGCCGCCACGCCTTCCGCGGCAAGCGGGTCTTCACCGTGACGGTGCTCTCCACCCAGATGTTCCCCGGCATCCTCTTCCTGCTGCCGCTCTTCCTCCTGTACGTCAACATCGGCAACGCCACCGGCATCACGCTCTTCGGCTCGCGCGGCGGCCTGATCCTCACCTATCTGACCTTCTCGCTGCCGTTCTCCATCTGGATGCTCATCGGCTACTTCGACGCCGTCCCCCGCGACCTCGACGAAGCCGCCAAGGTCGACGGCTGCGGCCCGCTCGGCGCCCTCTTCCGGGTCGTCGTCCCCGCCGCGATCCCCGGCATCGTCGCCGTCGGCGTCTACGCCTTCATGACCGCCTGGGGCGAGGTCCTCTTCGCCTCCGTCATGACCACCGACACCACCCGCACCCTCGCCGTCGGCCTCCAGGGCTACGCCACCCAGAACGACGTCTACTGGAACCAGGTGATGGCCGCCTCCCTCGTGGTGAGCGTCCCCGTCGTCGCCGGGTTCCTGCTCCTCCAGCGCTACCTCGTCACCGGCCTCACCGCGGGCGCGGTCAAGTGACGAACCCCCGGCCCGAAAGGACTTCCGTGTCTGCACCGCTCGACCTCGCCGCCTTCCCCCCGTCCTTCGCCTGGGGCACCGCCACCTCCGCGTACCAGATCGAGGGCGCCGTCGCCGAGGACGGCCGCGCCCCCTCCATCTGGGACACCTTCTCCCGCGTCCCCGGCGCGATCGACAACGGCGACCACGGCGACACCGCCTGCGACCACTACCACCGCTGGCCCGAGGACATCGCCCTCATGAAGGGCCTCGGCACGGACGCCTACCGGCTCTCCGTCGCCTGGCCCCGCGTC
>NZ_MWIG01000442.1:0-1256 GCF_002156145.1 Streptomyces sp. NRRL B-24572
CTCCGGCAGGAACGCCCCCGCCCCGACCACCTCTCGCACTTCTCCTGGAGCCACCGTGCGCACCCGACTCGTCCTGCTCTCCGCCCGTCTGCTCGACCCCGGCACGGGGGCGTTCCTGCCGGAGACCGCGCTCGCCGTCTCCGACGACGGCCGGATCTCCGCCCTGGGCGACGACCGCGAGATCCGGACGCTGGTCGGTCCGGCGACCACCGTCGTCGACCTCAAGGGGGCCGTCGTCACCCCCGGCCTCGTCGACGGCCACCTGCACCCTGTGTCCGGCGCCGAGCTCACGCACGGACTCGACCTGTCGTACTGCGCCGACCTCGACGACGTCCGGGAGGCCCTGGCCCGCGAGGTGCGGACCCTCGACCGCGGCCAGTGGCTGTTCGGCTGGGGTCTGGACCCGAACGTCTTCGGCGACCGGCCCGTCGGCACCGCGCCGTTCGACGCCGTGCTCGACGGCGTGCCGGCCTTCCTGCTGCTCTTCGACGCCCACTCGGCGCTGGCCAGCCGCCGGGCCCTCGAACTCGCCGGGGTCGACGGCCCCCGCACCTTCGACCAGGCCTCGGCCGAGGTCGTCTGCGACGCCGACGGGCGCCCGACCGGGCTGCTCCAGGAGGACGCCGCCTGCGAGCTGGTCGAACGGGTCGCGCCCCGGCCGACGCGCGAGGAGAGCCGGGAGCGGCTCGCGGCGGCGCTGCGGTCGATGGCGGCGGCGGGCCTCACCGGCGGGCACGCCATGGACGCCAACGGCGACAGCCTCGCCCTGTACGGGGAGCTCGACGCGGCCGGTGAGCTGCCGCTGCGGCTCAGGGTCGCGCCCTGGTGCCAGCCGGGGACCGACGAGGCCGGGGTACGGGAGCTGATCGACCTCCAGGGCACGGGCGGCGAGCTGTGGCAGGTCGCGGGCGTGAAGCTCTTCATGGACGGGACGATCGACAACGGCACGGCGTGGCTGGAGCGCCCGGACTGCCACGGCGAGTCCACGCACGCGTTCTGGCCGGACCCCGAGGCGTACACCCGGATCATCGGGGAGCTGCACCGGGCGGGCGTGGCCACCGCGACGCACGCGATCGGCGACGCGGCGGTACGGCACGTGCTCGACTCCGTCGAGAAGGCGCGGACCGGCGGGGGCGCCGAGGTGCGGCACCGGGTCGAGCACATCGAGACGGTGCCGGACGACACGCTGCGCCGTTTCGCGGAGCTGGGCGTCCTGGCGTCGATGCAGCCCACGCACTGCTGCGACTTCACGCGCG
>NZ_MWIG01000443.1:0-7186 GCF_002156145.1 Streptomyces sp. NRRL B-24572
GCTCCGGCCCCTGCGCAATGCCGTCGGTCAGTTGCCGTCGGGGTCCTTGCGCTCGAGCGCCGGGTGCGTGCCCGGGCTGGACTCCGTGAGCAGGTAGTCGGCCGCGGCGCGGTCGGTGACCAGGCTGGTGACGAGCCCGGAGCGGAGCACCGCGCCGATCGCCGCCGCCTTGCGCTGCCCGCCGGCGATCGCCACGACCTCGGGGATCCGGCGCAGCCGGTCCGCCTCGACGGTGATGCAGCGCTCGCCCAGGTCCCGGCCGACCCGGCGCCCCTCGGTGTCGAAGAGGTGCGCGGACATCTCGGCGGCGACGCCCAGCGAGGCGTAGTGGGCGCGCTCGGCGTCGGAGAGCATGTCGTGGACGGTCGAGATGCCCGGCTCCCAGGAGCCGATGGAGACGCAGGCGACGGTCACCTTGTCGAAGTACTCGAAGGCCCGCGCGATGCCGGTCTGGCTGCGCAGCGCGGCCGCGGTCGCCGGGTCGGGCAGCAGCATGGGCGCGTAGATGGGGTGGGCCTCGCCGCCGGAGACCTGGGCGGCGCGCCGTACGGCCTCGACGGAGCCGCGCTCGGCGGTCCCGGCGTCGTACACCCCGGTGAGCTGGACGACCGTGCAGGGCGGCAGCCGGTCGAGGGCGGCCGCCATGTGGATGGTGGAGCGGCCCCAGGCCAGGCCGAGGACGTCGCCCTCGGTGACGAGCTCGCCGAGCAGGTCGGCCGCGACCTCGCCGAGGTTCTCCGGGTCGGGCGACTCGTCGTCGCCCTCCGCCGGGGACTCGACGACGACGGCGTGGCGGAGCCCGTAGCGGGCGCGGAGCGCGTCGGATCGCTCGGCGTCCAGCTCGGCCGGTACGCGGATCTCGATCCGCACGAGGTCGCGCTCCAGGGCGGTCTCCAGGACCCGGGCCACCTTGAAGCGGCTCACGCCGAACTCCTCGGCGATCTGGATCTTGGACTTGCCCTCGAGGTAGAAGCGGCGGGCCATGGCCGCCGCCTGCACCAGCTCCGCGGGGCCCATCCGCAGGGCTGACCGTCCCGCCGACATACCCGCCACCGCGATCTCCTCACTGCTGTTCACGTACCGCTGTTCACGTACGGCTGTCGTTCACACTGTTCACACTCTGGACTCGCCGTTCATCCTGTCAGATCCGGCGGGCCTTGATCAGTCCTGTCGGCGGCCCGACGGACCGCGTTCATCCGCCGGAGGCTCAGTGGCCACACGCCCACGCGGCGGACGCGGTCGCGGCCTCCGCGCGGGCCCGGAGCGAGGCGACGGCGGCGGCCGGATCCGCCGCTCCGTACACCGCGGAACCGGCGACGAAGACGTCGGCGCCGGCCTCGGCGCACCGCTCGATCGTGGACTCGGCGACCCCGCCGTCGACCTGGAGCCAGAGCTCCAGACCGTGCTTGGAGATCAGTTCCCGAGTGCGGCGGATCTTGGGCAGCATGATGTCGAGGAAGGCCTGGCCGCCGAAGCCGGGCTCGACGGTCATGATGAGCAGCATGTCGAGCTCGGGGAGCAGGTCCTCGAACGGCTCGATGGGCGTGGCCGGCTTGAGAGCCATCGAGGCCCGCGCGCCCTTGGCCCGGATCTCCCGAGCGAGCCGCACCGGCGCGGCGGCCGCCTCGACGTGGAAGGTCACCGAACCGGCGCCCGCCTCCACGTACTGCGGGGCCCAGCGGTCGGGGTCCTCGATCATCAGGTGACAGTCGAGCGGGGTGTCGGTGGCGCGGGCCAGCGACTCCACGATCGGCACGCCCAGCGTCAGGTTGGGCACGAAGTGGTTGTCCATCACGTCGACGTGCAGCCAGTCGGCACCGCCGACCGCCTTCGCCTCATCGGCGAGCCGGGCGAAGTCCGCGGACAGGATGCTGGGGTTGATCTGCGCCATGAGCCAAGCCTCCCACGTTCTTGGGTACTTCTTTGCCGCTGAGCGGTTTCGAATCCGGTCCAGACCAGTTTCGGTACGAAGTGACGAGTCCGGGACCGGCGCAGACCGGGAGATTACGGTCAGATGATCGAAGGGTCGAGGCCCTGACGGTCACGCGGTCCGGCGCAGCAGCGCCAGATACATGGCGTCCGTACCGTGCAGATGCGGCCACAGCTGGACGTCCGGGCCGTCGCCGAGCGCCGGGACGCCGGGCAGCAGCGGACGGGCGTCGATCAGCTCGGCGCCGCCGACCTTCTTGAGGACGTCGTCGACGACGACCCGGGTCTCGGCGAGGTGCGGCGAGCAGGTCGCGTACCCCACCACTCCGCCGACGCGCACGGCGCTCAGCGCCTCGGTGAGCAGGGCGCGCTGGAGCGGGGCGAAGCCGTCGAGGTCCTCGGGGCGGCGGCGCCAGCGGGCCTCGGGGCGGCGGCGCAGGGCGCCGAGGCCCGAGCAGGGCACGTCCACGAGGACGCGGTCGAAGGAGCCGGGGCGCCACGGCGGGCGGGTGCCGTCGGCGGCGATCACCTGATACGGACCGGGGTTGCCGGCGAGGGCGCGCTCGACGAGGCGGGCGCGGTGCGGCTGCTTCTCGGAGGCGAGCAGGAAGGCGCCGCGCTCGGCCGCGAGGGCGCCGAGCAGGGCGGCCTTGCCGCCGGGTCCTGCGCAGCCGTCGAGCCAGCGGGTGTCGGAGCCTTCGAGGGGAGCGTCGGCGAGGGCGATCGCGACGAGCTGGCTGCCCTCGTCCTGGACGCCGGCCCTGCCCTCCTTGACCGCCTCGATGGCGCCGGGCTCGCCGCCCTCGGCCATCCGCAGGGCGTAGGGCGACCAACGGCCCGGCAGGGTCTCGGTGGCGGCGGCGAGCTCCTCGGTGGTGGAGCGGCCGGGGCGGGCGACGAGGGTGACCTCGGGGCGTTCGTTGTCCGCCTCCAGGAGGTCCTCGATCCCGGCGCGGCCGCCGCCGAGGGAGTCCCAGAGCGCCGAGACGACCCAGCGGGGGTGCGAGTGGACGACGGCGAGGTGGTCCTCGGCGTCCTCGTCGTACGGCGGGGCGACCTGTTCGACCCAGGCGTCGAGGTCCTGCTGCGAGATCTTCCGCAGCACGGCGTTCACGAACTTGGCGCGCCCGTCGCCGAGCACCACCCGGGCCAGCTCGACGCTGGCGGAGACGGCGGCGTGCGTGGGGATCCGCGTCCCGAGCAGCTGGTGCGCGCCGAGCGAGAGGACGTCGAGCACGGGCGGGTCGACCTCGCGCAGCGGCCGGTCGATGCAGGCCGCGATGATCGCGTCGTACGTGCCCTGCCGGCGCAGCGTCCCGTACACGAGCTCGGTCGCGAGCGCCGCGTCCCGCCCGTCGAAATCGCCCTTCTCGCGGGCCTTCTTCAGCAGCGGCGGCAGCACCAGGTTCGCGTAGGCGTCCCGCTCGTCCACCGCCCTGAGCGCCTCGAAGGCGAGCATCCGGACCGGGTCCTTCTGGGGCCGCCGGTAGGGCTTGTGGGGACGACGACGTGCCTGCTCGCTCAAAGGTGCTCCGCGTGACGAAATGAAGAGGGTCGAACGCTCCCAGCCTACGTCGCCCGCGGAGCCGCCCGCGCCCTACGCCCCCAGCCGCTCACCGGGGGCGATGCGGACGCCGCGGGCCCAGTCGGCGGCCTTCATCGGCTTCTTGCCCTGGGGCTGGACCCAGAGCAGTTCGACGGCGTACGAGCCGGTGCCCGCGTACACGTTGTTCTTGCCGACGGCGAGCTCGCCCGGGGCGAGGTCGGTGCGGTCCGGGAGCGGGGTGACCTGGATCAGCTTGAGGCGTTCGCCGCGGAAGACGGTCCAGGCGCCGGGGGCCGGGGTGCAGCCGCGGACCACGCGGTCCACCCGGAGCGCGGGGGCGGCGAAGTCGACGTGGGCGTCCTCGACCTGGATCTTCGGGGCGAGCGTGATGCCCTCGACGGGCTGCGGTACGGCCTTGAGCGTGCCGTCCTCGATGCCGTCCATGGTCGCGGCGAGCAGTCCGGCACCCGCGAAGGCGAGCCGGGTGAGCAGGTCGCCGCTGGTGTCGGTGGGGCGGACGTCCTCGGTGACGACGCCGTAGACCGGGCCGGAGTCGAGGCCCTCCTCGATGAGGAAGGTGGACGCGCCCGTCACCTCGTCGCCGGCCATCAGGGAGTGCTGCACGGGCGCCGCGCCGCGCCAGGCGGGCAGCAGCGAGAAGTGCAGGTTGACCCAGCCGTGGGCGGGGATGTCGAGGGCGACCTTGGGCAGCAGCGCGCCGTACGCGACGACCGGGCAGCAGTCCGGCGCGATCTCCCGCAGCCGGGCGAGGAACTCCTCGTCGCGGGGCCTGGCCGGCTTCAGGACCTCGATCCCGGCCTCCTCCGCCCGCTGGGCCACCGGGCTGGCGACGAGCCGCCGGCCGCGCCCCGCCGGGGCGTCCGGTCGGGTGACCACGGCGGCCACCTCGTGCCGCCCGGAGGCGAGCAGGGCGTCCAGGGCGGGAACGGCGACCTCGGGGGTGCCTGCGAAGACGAGCTTCATGGGTGGGACTGCCTGTCTCTCCGGGGGCGTTGCGGGCAGCGCACCAGTCTAGGCGCCCTACGGGGAAGGGGGCGTACGGGAGGACGAGCGCCCCGCGCATATGCGTGTACGCCCCCGCAGCGTGACCCAACTCCCGGTGGCGCGTTGGTCAAGAGAGATTGACCGAATCGGGCCGCTGTTCCCCCTCCGCGGCCCGCCCCCTTAAACGCCGGTTCGAGAGGCTTTCACATGGCCGACCACGCAACCCACGACGCCCAAGCCCGGGCAAGTCTGCACCTGTTGGTGCGGGACATCGAGCGGGTCCGGCGGCAGGTGGACGCACTGCGCACGCTCACGGCCCAGCTGGGCAATGTCTACCGCCCTCGCCGCTCCGGCCCGTCGACGGGCTTCGTCGTCTACGGGCGCGCGCCCGCCCCGACCGTACGTCTCGCCCAGGAGCTGCGGGACAGTGTCGAGACGCTGGTGACCGCGGCGGTCGACTTCGACCGCTCGCTCGGGTTCTCCTGGGACGCGGTGGGTTCCGCGCTCGGGGTCACCAAGCAGGCCGTCCACCGCCGCTACGGCGCCCGTCGCGCGCCCCAGCCGGGCGTGGCCGTGGACCAGGAGCACTCGGTGGAGCCGGGCATGCCCCGCGCGCTTCCCTCGGTCCCCGCCGCCCGTTCGATGCCGCCGCAGCCCACCTCGGGCAGCGCCGCCCTCCGTGAGGACCCGCGCCCGTCGGCCTTCCCCGGCCCGCGCAACGTCTGACCCCGTACGCGCGCCACGGCCGCCCGCCCCACCGGGGACGGGCGGCCGTGGCGCGTCCGGGGCCAGGACGACGGCGTCAGCCGATGTCCGGCGGGTCCACGCGGATCCGTACCGGGTCCCCGCCGCCGCGCGCGAGGCGCCCCGCCCTGGCCTGCTTGAGCGAGGCCGCCAGGGCCGCCCCGCTGCCGGGCGGGACCCGGACCAGGGCCCGCTCCCACTGCTCGCCCTGCGGCGGGTCGCCGGGTCTGCGCGGTCCGCCGGGCCGGACGACGGGCAGCGGCACGGGGCCGAGGACCTCGGCGTCGGCGGGGAGCCCGGCCGCCGTCAGGAAGTCTTCGACGGCCTCCGGCGGCCCGGTGACGGCGGCCATCCGGGAGACCGGCGGGAAGCCCAGCTCGGCCCGCTCGGCCAGTTCCCGCTGGGCGTGCCCGACGGGGTCCCAGCGGACGAGCGCCTGGACGGGCCGGAGGGTCGGTTCGGCGACCACGACGACGGTGCCGCCCTCGGCCTGCCCCCGGACGAGGGAGGCCGCGTCGATCCAGCGGCGCAGCGCCTCCTCGCCCGCGCGCAGGTCGGGCCGGCCGAGCATGGCCCAGCCGTCGAGGAGCAGCGCGGCCGCGTAGCCGCCCTCGGCGACGGGCTCGGCGCCGGGGGTGGAGACGACGAGCGCGGGGCGTCCGGGGACGCTGTCCAGGACGTGGTCGCGTCCGGAGGTCCGTACCGGCACGGCGGGGAACGCCCGGCCGAGCTCCTCCGCGGTCCGCCGGGCGCCGACCACCTGGGCCCGCAGCCGGGCCGAGCCGCACTCCACGCAGTGCCAGTCGGGGGCGCCGCGCCCGCACCAGCCGCACCGCAGCTCCTGCTGCTCGGGGGCCTCCAGGGGCCCGGCGCAGTGCCGGCAGCGGGCGGGCGTGCGGCAGCGCTCGCAGGCCAGCCTCGGTACGTATCCGCGCCGGGGCACCTGGACGAGCACCGGCCCGGTCTTCAGCCCCTCCCGTACGGTCTGCCAGGCGAGCGAGGGCAGCCGGGCGGCGCGCGCGGCCTCGTCGCGGGCGAGTTCGCCGTCGCCGACGGTACGGATCAGGGGGGCGGCCCTGCGGACCTGTTCGCGGCCGGCGTCCAGCGGCCGGGCCCAGCCGGACTCGACGAGCTGGGCGGCCTCGACGGTGCAGCTGGTGGAGCCGAGGAGGAAGGCGCACCGGTCGTGGGCGGCGCGCAGCAGCAGCACCTCGCGCGCGTGGGGCTGCGGGGCGTGCGGCTCGCTGTGGCTGCCGTCGCCGTCGTCCCAGATGACGACGAGCCCGAGGTCCCGTACGGGGGCGAACATGGCGGCCCGGGTGCCGACGACGGCCCGCACGGCGCCGCGCCGGGCGGCGAGCCACTGCGCGTACCGCTTCTCGGGTCCCGCCTCGGCGGTGAGCAGCGCGTGCCGCCCCTCCCCCAGGACCTCGGTCAGTGCCGCGTCGACCCGGCCGGCGGCCCGTCCGTCGGGGACGACGACGAGCGCGCCCCGCCCGGAGGCGAGGGTCGCGGCCACGGCCCGGGCGATCTCCTGGGCCCAGTACGGCCCCGGCAGCGCGTTCCACACGGCCCGGGGCGCCCCACCGCGCGCGAGGGAGTCGAGGAACGCGGGCCCGCGCTCGTACCGCGTCCAGCTGCCCGGCTCCGGCGGCCTCGGCGGCGGCAGCGGCGCGGGCGAGGGCTTGCGCTCGGCGGTCGCGTTGCGCGGCGGGACGGCCAGCTGGAGGACGTCGGCGAGGCTTCCCGCGTACCGGTCGGCGACGGCCCGGGCGAGGCCGAGCAGCTCCGGCCCGAGGACCGGCTCCGGCGAGACGACGTCGGCGAGCGCGGCCAGCGGCCCCGAGTAGTCCGACTCGGCGCGCCGCTCCACCAGGAAGCCGTCGATGAGCCGGCCGCCCTCGCGCCGCCCGCCCCGCACCTGGTGGGCGCCCGCCCCGAACCGCACCCGCACCCGCACCC
>NZ_MWIG01000444.1:0-9029 GCF_002156145.1 Streptomyces sp. NRRL B-24572
CCGCCCTCTCCCTCCTCACCGCCGAGGAGGAGGAAGAGCTGCACGTACGGATGCTGCGCGGGGCCGCCGCGGCCGGACACCGCTCGCTCGTCTTCAAGCCGCACCCGACCGCGCCCGCCCGCTACTCCCAGGCCCTGGACGAGGAGGCCGAGCGGAGCGGCGTACGGCTCACGGTCCTCGGCGGGCCGCTGCTCGCCGAGACCTTCTACGAGCGCTGCCGGCCCGAGCTCGTCGTCGGCTGCTTCTCCACCGCGATGCTCACCGCCGCCGTGTACTACGACGTCCCCGTCGCGCGCGTGGGCACGGCCGAGGTCCTCGAACGGCTCACCCCCTTCGAGAACAGCAACCGGATCCCGCTCACCGTCGTCGACCACCTGGTCGCGGACCTGGAGGGCGGCGAGGAGCCCGCGGTCCCCGGACCGGCCCCGGCCTCGCTCACGCCCCTGGTCCGGGCCGTCGGCTACTGCATGCGGCACAAGGTCCACCCGGGGCTCCGCGAGGAGGCCGCCGCCTTCCTGGCGGAGCACCACGCCGACCCCGGCACCGCCCACCACTTCACCGCCGAACGGCTGACCCAGCTCGGGCTGCCGGGCGGAGGGGCCGCCCCGGAGCGGACCGGCACGTCCCGGCTGCGCCGCGGCCTGGTACGGAGCCGACGGGCCTGAGCCGGTCGACCGGGGATCAGCGCCGGCTCGACCGGGTCAGCGTGGGGCCGACCGGGTCAGCGCGCGGCCGCCGGGTCACCGCTCGGCTCGACCGGGGATCAGCGCTCGGCGGACCTGACCAGGGTGAAGACCGCGCCCTCCGGGTCCGCCACCAGGGCGAGCCGCCCCGCCGTGCCCTCGCGCGGCGGGCGCAGCACCTGGCCGCCGAGCTCCACGACGAGCCGCGCGGCCGCGTCCGCGTCGGCGACCTCGAAGTACGTCATCCAGTGCGGGCCCCGGTCCCGGGGCAGCGAGTTGCCGACGCCGTGCAGCGAGGCCACCGGGGCCCCGGCCACGTGGAGCGTGGCGTAGTCGTGGTCGGCGGAGACGATCGGCTCGACGTCGAAGCCGAAGACCGTCCGGTAGAACTTGCCGACCGAGGACGTCTCGTACGTCAGGAGCTCGTTCCACACCGGGGTCCCAGGCGGTCCCGCCACCGCCGTGCCGTGGTGCTCCTCGGCCTGCCAGACCCCGAAGACCGCGCCGGTCGGGTCGGAGCAGATCGCCATCCGGCCCGCCTCGCCCGCGTCCAGCGGACCGACGGCGACGGTGCCGCCGCAGCAGCGGATGTTCTCGGCGGTCTCGTCGGCGTCCTCGGCGGCCAGATACGGGGTCCAGGCGATGCGCAGGTGCCGGTCGGGCGGCAGCTGGCCGATGCCCGCCACCTCCTTGCCGCCGAGCAACGCGCGCACGTAGGGGCCGAGCTGCTGCGGACCGGGGATGAAATCCCAGTCGAAGAGCGCGTTGTAGAACTCCTGGGTGGCGTCAAGTCCGTGCACCATCAGGCTCACCCAGCAGGGCGTGCCGGGCGGCCGCGGAGTCGCCTCGGTCATCGTCATTCTCTCCTCGGACCATCGTCGTGGCCGTGCCCCCGTCCGATGGTGACACCGACGGCAGCGCGGCGCGCCCCGGCCGTGCCACTCGTGGCGCGATCCCGTCGGAGGTCGCCGGGTCCGCCCCCGGCGGCCGTGCGGCTGCGCGAGGATGGCCCCATGAAGCCCATCATCTCCGCAAGCGAACTGCTGAGCGAGTCGGCCGGGCCCCGGCCGCCGGTCCTCCTGGACGTCCGCTGGACGCTGGGCGGCCCGCCCGGACGGCCCGAGTACGAGGCCGGCCACCTGCCCGGCGCGGTCTACGTCGACCTGGACGCGGAACTCGCGGGACCGCCCGGGAGCGGCGGCCGCCACCCGCTGCCCGATCCGGAGGCCTTCGGGGCCGTGATGCGCCGGGCGGGCGTCTCGGCGGACCGGCCGGTCGTCGTCTACGACGGGGGCCTCGGCTGGGGCGCCGCCCGCGCCTGGTGGCTGCTCCGCTGGGCGGGCCACCCGGACGTGCGGGTCCTGGACGGCGGCCTCGCGGCCTGGACGGGGGAGCTCACGGAGAAGGTCCCCGCCCCGGAGCCGGGCGACTTCCGGCCGGAGCCCGGCGCCCTGGGACTGCTCGACGCCGACGCGGCGGCGGCGTTCCCCGGTGCGGGGCTGCTCCTGGACGCGCGGGCGGCCGAGCGCTACCGGGGCGACGTGGAGCCGATCGACCGGGTCGGCGGGCACATCCCGGGCGCGGTGTCGGCCCCGACGACCGAGAACGTCGACGCCGAGGGCCTCTTCCTGGCCGCCGACGTCCTGCGCCACCGCTTCACGGCGCTCGGCGCGGCCGAGGGGACCCCGGTCGCCGTCTACTGCGGCTCGGGCGTCTCGGGCGCCCACGAGGTCCTCGCCCTGGAGATCGCGGGCATCCCCGCGGGCCTCTACGCCGGCTCCTGGTCGGAATGGTCCTCGGACCCGTCCCGCCCGGTCGCCACGGGCCCGGACCCGCGGTAGCGCCGTAGTACGTACGTGTAAGTACGGGGAAGGGCTTGGCCCTTCCCCGTACAGCCGTCAGTCCTGCTTCTTCCTGCGGGTGCCGAAGACGATCTCGTCCCAGCTCGGCACGGCCGCGCGGCGGCCCGGGCGGACGCCGTCCGCCTCGGCCTGGCGGTCGGTGGCGCCGTGCAGCCGGTCGCGGTGGCCCGAGACCGCGCGCGGCATCAGGACGTCGGCGTAGGCCGAGCCCGCGCCCGCCGAGGCGGCCGGGGCCGGCGGCTCCTCCGCCTCCACCTCTTCCGAGGGCTCGGTGTCGGGCGGCTCGGGCACGACCATGTCGCCGCGGAAGCTCGGCACGGCCTCCAGGAGGCTCGTCAGCGAGTCCCGCTCCTCCTCCGGCTCGACGGGCGCGGGCGCCCGCTCCAGCTGGCGGTCGGACCGGTCGATCTGGCGGTCCAGGGCGCGGTCGAGCGGCCTGTCCCGGGGCAGTCGGGCGATGCGCGGCACGAAGGGGAAGCTCGGCTCGGGCGCGGCGGCGATCGTGTCGTCCGTCTCGCCGATCAGGGCCCGCGCCTCGTCGTCGACGGCCTGGACGAGCCGTCGCGGCGGGTCGTACGTCCAGCTGGCCGTGTGGACCTCGCCCGCGACGCGGTAGACGAGCAGCACCTCCCAGGTGCCGTCGTCGCGCCGCCAGGAGTCCCACTGCACGGTGTCCTTCTCGGCGCCGCGCAGCAGCAGCCGCTCCTGAACCGCCTCGCCGAGCTGCGGGCCGCTGTTCTCCCCGGGCCTGCGGACCGGGGTCTTGCGGGCCCGCTCGGCCATGAAGGCGCGCTCCGCGAGCACGGGGCCCTCGAAGCGGCGTACGCGGTCGACGGGGATGCCGGCGAGCTGGGCGACCTCCTCCGCGGAGGCACCGGCCCTTATGCGGGCCTGGATGTCACGGGGGCGGAGGTGGCTCTCCACCTCGATCTCGATCTGACCGAGGCGCGCGCGGTCGTTGCGCACGGCGGCACGGAGCCGCTCGTCGATCGGAAGCGTGTACTCCGTGCTGTCAGCAGCCTTCAGCACCAGTCGTGTGCCGTCGTTGGAGACGGCCACGACACGCAGTTCGGGCATGGGGACCTCCCGGGTGGTGCCTGCCGACGTCACGTGCGTCGCTGCTTCCGCTAGTCGAGTGTGGCCTGCCCGGGTGCAGCCTGCCACTACCTTGCCGAGTTGCCCGGCGTGTCGGGCATGGACCCTGGAACGCCGTTATGGCACGGTTACCTGTTCACTACCCAAAGTGACTGGCGGTCACTCTGTGCAGTCGGTTTCCGTGCGATGCCGAGGCGTCGCCGGTTCGAGCGCCGTGTCCGGCCCCCTCCCCGTGATCGCGGGCACCCGTGAGGGCGTCCGGACCCAGGGTTCGTCAATGTACTCCATTCGGGCCACCTGGGTGGACCGGCGCGCCGCCCAACTTCTCGGGCGGTACGGGAGTTGAGTCTCCGCGATCTTCCCCCGTACGTGTCACTCTTCACAGAAACAGCAGAAACGGAACTATTCGCTTCTCCCGTTTGTCCCTTCTGGGTGCAAGACGAACAGATGAACCACCAGGGGTCGGAGATGCGTCACAGGCCGGAAACCGACGGGGCTGAGCCGGAGGAGGGGGAGGGGAGCGGGAAGAGAAGGATCGACCTGAGCGTGGCTCAGGTCTCCGGCAGCGCCCTGGCCGCGGTCATCGCCGCCAAGCTCGCCTCGACCCTCGGTGTGTACGGCACGATCCTCGGCGCCGGTGTGATCAGTGTCATCGCGACCTGCGGCGGACCGCTCTTCCAGTACGTCTTCAAGCGCACCGGCGAGCAGGTCCGTGACGCGACCGCGGTGGCCAAGCCGAAGGCGCGTCAGGTCCGGGTCCCGGCCGGGCCGCAGGACGACCGCACCCTCATGCTCGCCACGGTTCCGGCCCCCCTGCCGTCCGACGGGGAGTTCGGCGAGGCGACCACACACGGCACCCGCGTCCGGGGCTGGAAGCGGCCGGCGGTCGCCGCCGCCCTGGTCTTCGGCGTCACCATGGGCGGCATCACCGCCTACGAACTGGTCGCCGGGCAGGACTTCAGCGGCAAGCAGGGCACCACCACCTTCGGCTCCGTCGTGCACGGTGGCGGCGGCAGCGGCCAGGACGCGCCCGACCGGGACGCGGGGCCCACGCCCGCGCCGTCGGGGTCCGCGGACGGCACCGGGCGGCAGCAGGACGGCGCGGGCACCCCCACGACGGGACCCACGACGGGACCCACGCCGACCCGGGAGCCGACCACCGCCGCTCCGTCGACGGAGCCGACCCCCTCGGGTTCGGCCGGCGAGGGGACGACACCCGCCCCGACGCCGACCGGCCCGACGACGGAACCGACCGCGCCGACCCAGGAGCCGACCGCCGGGACGGTGCAGCCGGAGACCCCCACGGCCCCGGCACCGGCCGGAGCCGACGCCGGAGCCGAGTGACCTTCAGGCGCGTGTCCGCGTGACCGTCAGTCGCCCAGGACCCGGCGCAGGTAGTCGTTGGCGAACAGCCGGTCCGGGTCGAGCCGGTCGCGCAGCTCCGTGAACTCGGCGAAGCGCGGGTAGGCCTCGGAGAAGTAGGCGGCGTCGCGGGTGTGGACCTTGCCCCAGTGGGGGCGGCCCCCGTGCGCCGTCATGATGCGCTCCACCGCGGTGAAGTAGCCGTGGTGGGGCGTTCCCCTGTAGAGGTGGACGGCGATGTACGCGGTCTCCCGGCCCGAGGCCGTGGACAGCGCGATGTCGTCCGCCGGGGCCGTGCGCACCTCCACCGGGAAGCTCACCTTGAGCGGCGAGCGCTCGACTATCGCCTTGACCTCGCGCAGCGCGGTGACCGCCGCCTCACGCGGAAGCGCGTACTCCATCTCCAGGAAGCGGACCCGGCGCGGCGAGGTGAAGACCTTGTACGGGATGTCGGTGTACGTACGGGCCGACAGGGCCCGGCTGGAGACCTTGGCGATCGACGGGATGACCGGCGGCACCGCCCGGCCCAGCGAGCAGGCGAGCTGGAAGATCCCGTTGGAGAGGAGCTCGTCCTCGATCCAGCCGCTGATCTTTCCGGGCGGGGCGGCGGGGCCCGCGCTGCGGTTGTTGCGCTTGGTGTTGCAGTTGTCCGTGTGGGGGAACCAGTAGAACTCGAAGTGCTCGTTCTCCGCGTGCAGCTCGTCGAACTCGGAGGTGACCCGGTCGAAGCTCATCGGCTCCTCGCGCGCGGTGAGCAGGAAGACCGGCTCCACCGCGAAGGTGATCGCCGTGACCACACCGAGGGCGCCGAGCCCGATCCTGGCGGCCGCGAAGACCTCCGGATTCTCCTTCTCCGAACAGGTGAGCAGTTCACCCGAGGCCGTGACCAGCTCCAGTTCGCGGATCTGTGCGGCGATGGACGCCGACTCGCGGCCCGTGCCGTGCGTGCCGGTGGAGGTGGCGCCGGCGACGGTCTGCTCCATGATGTCGCCCATGTTCGTGAGCGACAGGCCCTCCCGGGCCAGCGCCACGTTGAGCCGCTTCAGCGGCGTGCCCGACTCGACCGTCACGGTCATCGCCTCGCGGTCGATCCGCCGGATCCCGGTCAGCAGGCCCGGCCGGATCAGCACGCCGTCGGTGGCGGCGATCGAGGTGAAGGAGTGGCCGGTGCCGACCGTCTTCACCCGCAGCCCGTCCTCGGCGGCGCGGCGCACCGCCTCGGCGAGCTCCTCGGCCGAGGCCGGGCTCACCTCCCGGGCGGGGCGGGAGGTGACGTTTCCCGCCCAGTTACGCCACGGGCTGCTCGCCGTCCCGGCGCTCCCCGATCCCGCTGTCCCCGCTGTTGGCGTCCTGCTCACGCTGTCCCTCCCGGTTAGGCGCCGGCCTGCGCAGCCGGCGGTGTCCGAGGAGACCCACCGCGACCGCGAGCGCGCCCGAGACGACGGGCACCACGTACCCCGCCTCCGCCCCCGACGCGTCGACCACCCAGCCGGCGGCCGAGGAGCCGAGCGCCACGCCGATCGCGAGCCCGGTACCCGTCCAGGTCATGCCCTCGGTCAGCTTGGTGCGCGGTACGTGCGCTTCGACGAGGGCCATGGTGGTCACCATCGTCGGTGCGATGGACAGGCCCGCGACAAAGAGCGCCACGGCCAGCAACGGCAAGTTCCCGGCCAGTAGGAGGGGGATCATACTCACGGCCATCGCGCAGATGCCCAGGAGCCATCTGCGGGACGCCTCGCCCTTGAGGCGGAGCAGCCCGAAGACGGCGCCGGCCAGGCCGGACCCCAGTGCGTAGACGGCCAGGACGAGGCTGGCGGCGGCCTTGTGGCCCTGCTCCTCGGCGAAGGCCACGGTCACCACGTCCACCGAGCCGAAGATGGCGCCGGTGGCGACGAACGCGAGGGTGAGCACCTGGAGGCCGGGGGAGCGGAGCGCGGAGGTGCCCCGGGCGCCCTCCTTGGGGTGGGGGACCGGCTCCGTGGCGCGCTGCGAGGTCAGCCAGAAGACGCCGGCGGCCAGGAACGCCCCGGCGAACAGCGGACCGGCCTCGGGGAACCAGGCGGTCGACAGGCCGATCGAAAGGATCGGGCCGAAGATGAAGCACACCTCGTCGACGATCGACTCCCAGGAGTACGCCGTGTGCAGGCGCTGCACCTCGCCCCGGTAGATCTCCGCCCAGCGGGCGCGGGTCATCGCGCCGACGCTCGGCACGCAGCCGATCACGGCCGTGAAGACGAAGAGGGTCCAGTCCGGTGCCTTCTGCTGCACGCAGAGGAGGAGCCCGGCGGCCGCGGCGAGCGAGACCAGCGTCACCGGGCGGAGCACCGCGCGCTGGCCGTACTGGTCGACGAGGCGCGAGACCAGGGGACCGAGGACCGCGGCGGACATCGCGAGCGTCGCCGAGAGCGCGCCGGCGAGCCCGTACCGGCCGGTGACCTGGGAAATCATGGTCACGATGCCGATGCCCATCATGGACAGCGGCATCCGGCCGAGGAACCCCGCGACGGAGAACGAGGCGGTTCCGGGCGCCGCGAAGATCGCGCGGTAGGGACTGGGCAAGAGAGGTCCTTGGTCAACACGTGTAATTAACCCCTAAAGCCTACGGTGTTGAACTCGATGCGTCATCCCCGTTTTCCGGACAGGTGTTGCCGGACGAACACCCCCCGGACGGGCCGCGCCCTCCGCCACCGGAGGCGGGTGGGAGGATCGGTGCCATGTCCGATCAGCACGATCCCGCCCCGTACGACGCCCTGCTGCTGCTCTCCTTCGGCGGCCCCGAGGGCCCGGACGACGTGGTCCCGTTCCTGGAGAACGTGACGCGCGGCCGTGGCATCCCGAAGGAACGGCTCAAGGAAGTGGGACAGCACTACTTCCTCTTCGGCGGCGTCTCCCCGATCAACGACCACAACCGCGCGCTCCTCGACGCGCTGCGGACGGACTTCGAGCAGGCCGGACTCGGTCTGCCGGTCTACTGGGGAAACCGGAACTGGGCGCCCTACCTCACCGACACCCTCCGCGAGATGATCACCGACGGGCGGCGCCACATCGCCGTCCTCACCACCAGCGCGTACGCCTCCTACTCCGGCTGCCGCCAGTACCGCGAGAACCTCGCCGACGCGCTCGCCACCCTGGAGGCGGAGGGACTCCCGCTGCCCCGGGTCGACAAGCTCCGGCACTACTTCAACCACCCCGGCTTCGTCGAGCCCATGATCGAGGGCGTCCTCGCCTCCCTCGCGGAGCTCGACCCGTCCGTGCGGGACGGCGCCCACCTCGCCTTCACCACCCACTCCATCCCCGAGTCCGCCGCCGACAGCTCGGGACCGGTCACCGAGCACGGCGAGGGCGGGGCGTACGTGAAGCAGCACCTCGACGTGGCCCGGACGATCGCCGACGCGGTCCGCGAGGAGACCGGCGTCGCCCACCCCTGGAAGCTCGTCTACCAGTCCCGCAGCGGCGCCCCCCACATCCCGTGGCTGGAGCCCGACATCTGCGACCACCTGGAGGAGCTCCACGGCGCCGGCGTGCCCGCCGCCGTCATGGTCCCGATCGGCTTCGTCTCCGACCACATGGAGGTCCTCTACGACCTCGACACGGAGGCCACCGCCAAGGCGGCCGGGCTCGGCCTGCCCGTCCGGCGCTCGGCGACCGTCGGAGCCGACCCGCGCTTCGCCGCCGCCGTCCGCGAGCTCGTCCTGGAGCGCGCCGCGACCGAGCGGGGGACCAGGGTCGAGCGGTGCGCGCTCGGCGCCCTCGGGCCCTCCCACGACCTCTGTCCGATCGGCTGCTGCCCGGCAAGGGCGGAGCGGCCCGCCGTGCGGCCTCCAGGGCGAGGTCGAGCAGTTCGGTGAGCAGGGGGTCGGGAACGTCGGAAACGTCGGTCACGCTGACTCCTTACGCGTACGGGCTGTCGGCTCCGGCGGCTGCGGGCCGCTCCGCCCTTGCCGGGCAGCAGCCGATCGGACAGAGGTCGTGGGAGGGCCCGAGGGCGCCGAGCGCGCACCGCTCGACCCTGGTCCCCCGCTCGGTC
>NZ_MWIG01000445.1:0-7709 GCF_002156145.1 Streptomyces sp. NRRL B-24572
ACGACGAGGAGGCCGTCGCGGTCGCGGTGGGGCTGCGGTCCGCCGCCGGGCAGGGGGTGGAGGGGATCGGCGAGAGCTCCGTACGCGCCTTGGCGAAGCTGGAGCAGGTGCTGCCGAGCCGGCTCCGGCGCCGGATCGGGGCGCTCAACGCCTTCACGGTGCCCCTGCTGCGTACCCCCAGGGAGCGGGTCGACCCGGCGGTCCTCACCGAGTTGGCCAACGCCTGCCGGGACGGCGAGCGGCTCCGTTTCGCCTACCGCGACCACGGCGGGACGGCCACCCGCAGGACCGTCGAGCCGCACCGGCTGGTCTGCACCGAGCGGCGTTGGTATCTCGTCGCCTGGGACCTCGACCGGGACGACTGGCGGACGTTCCGGGTCGACCGCATCGAGCCGAAGCCCCCGCACGGCCCCCGCTTCCCGCCCCGCGAGCCGCCCGCCGACGACCTGGCCGCCTATGTGGCGAAGGGCGTGTCCGGTACGGCCTACGCGACGGAGGCGACGGTCCGGCTCTTCGTCCCGCTCGCCGAGGCGGCCGCCGTCGTCGGCCCGCTGGACGGGGTCCTGACGGCGGACGGCGAGGACGCCTGTCTGCTGCGGACGGGGGCGCACAGCCTGGACACGATGGTGTTTCACGTGATGTTCATGGGCTTCGACTTCGAGGTGGTCGAGCCGCCGGAGCTGGTGGGGGCGGTCCGGGAGCTCAGGGACCGGTTGTCCCGGTCCCTCGATCGGTCGGAGGGCTGATCTGCATCCGCTCGTACGCGGCGAACTCGGGGTGGTGGAGGTCGAAGGCGGGCGCCTCGGAGCGGATCCGGGGCACGGACTCGAAGTTGTGCCGGGGCGGCGGGCAGGAGGTCGCCCATTCCAGGGAGCGGCCGAAGCCCCAGGGGTCGTCGACCTCGACCTTCTCCCCGTACCGCCAGGTCCGCCAGACGTTGTAGAGGAACGGCAGCGTGGACGTGCCGAGCAGGAAGGCGCCGATGGTGGAGACGGTGTTGAGTGCCGTGAAGCCGTCGGCCGACAGGTAGTCGGCGTACCGGCGGGGCATGCCTTCCGCGCCGAGCCAGTGCTGCACCAGGAAGGTCAGGTGGAAGCCGACGAAGAGGGTCCAGAAGTGGATCTTCCCGAGCCGCTCGTCGAGCATCCGGCCGGTGAACTTGGGCCACCAGAAGTAGAAGCCCGCGAAGGTCGCGAAGACGACCGTGCCGAAGACCGTGTAGTGGAAGTGGGCGACCACGAAGTACGAGTCGGTGACCTGGAAGTCCATCGGCGGCGAGGCGAGGATGACGCCGGTGAGCCCGCCGAAGAGGAAGGACACCAGGAAGCCGACGGACCAGAGCATCGGGGTCTCGAAGGAGAGCGAGCCGTGCAGCATCGTCCCGGTCCAGTTGAAGAACTTCACCCCGGTGGGCACCGCGATGAGGAACGAGAGCATCGAGAAGAACGGCAGCAGCACCGCGCCCGTCACGAACATGTGGTGGGCCCAGACCACCACCGAGAGGCCGGTGATCGCCATGGTGGCGGCGATGAGCGTCGCGTAGCCGAAGATCGGCTTGCGGGAGAAGACCGGGATGATCTCGCTGATGATCCCGAAGAACGGCAGCGCGATGATGTAGACCTCGGGGTGGCCGAAGAACCAGAAGAGGTGCTGCCAGAGCAGCGCCCCGCCGTTCTCGGGCTGGAAGACGAGGGCGCCGAGACGCCGGTCGGCCTCCAGGACGAGCAGCGCCGCCGCGAGGACGGGGAAGGCGATGATCACCAGGACCGCGGTGAACAGGATGTTCCAGGTGAAGATCGGCATCCGGAACATGGTCATGCCCGGCGCCCGCATCCCGATGATGGTGGCGAGGAAGTTGACCGAGGTCAGGATCGTGCCGAAGCCGGAGAGCGCGAGTCCCATGATCCACAGGTCGGCACCGACGCCCGGCATCCGCTCCAGGCTGTTCAGCGGGGCGTAGGCGGTCCAGCCGAAGGCCGGTGGCCCGGTCGGGGTGAAGAGCGAGCCGAGGACCATCAGGCCGCCGAAGAGGAACAGCCAGTACGAGAACATGTTGAGCCGCGGGAAGGCGACGTCGGGCGAGCCGATCTGCAGCGGCACCAGCTCGTTCGCGAAGCCGGCGAAGGTGGGCGTGGCGAAGAGCAGCAGCATGATCGTGCCGTGCAGGGTGAAGGCCTGGTTGAACTCCTGGTTCGTGACGAACTGGAGCCCCGGGCGGGCCAGCTCGGCCCGCATGAGCATCGCCATGAGCCCGGCGATCAGGAAGAAGACGAACGAGGTGGCCAGATAGAGATGGCCGATCTTCTTGTGGTCGGTCGTGGTGAGCCAGTCGATCAGGATGCGTCCGTGCCGCTGCCGGGCCGATTCGGCGGTCGCGGTCGCTGTCCCGTTGCCCATCGCTTCCTCCGCCTCACCGTCGTCCCGGCTCCGCGTCTCCGGGCGTTCGGACAGCGTAAGCATTGTGTAAGGGAAGAGTGTGCGCCTCGGGTGCGCGTCGCCGACACAATTCGGGACGGCCTGCGGGAAGAGGGGAATTGAAAGCGCCTCAGCCGCCCTTCCACGCCCTTCGTGCGAACTGCCCGGTGCCGTTCGGAATTACTGGAGAAACGGCTGGAAACCCGCCTCGCGAACGGTTGTGAGCAGGGCAGACATATGTCGAGAACTTGTGACACAAGCGTGACCGCCGAGGGACTAACGTGAGGTTCATGTCACCCACTTCGCGCACTCCCGAACCACCCCGCGACGCCCCCGAGTCCTATGTGGGCCTCGACGCCGAAGGGGCCGAGCGGCTCGCCAGGACCCGCGGCTGGCGCGTCGTCCGGTCCCTGCCGCCGGGCTCGATCATCACCATGGAATACCTGGCCGGGCGCATCAACTTCGAGGTCGAGGACGGCACCGTCACCCGCTGCTGGCTCGGCTGAGGAGCCGGCGGGACCGCATGCGAAAGGGCCCCGGCCGAGACGGCCGGGGCCCTTTCGCGTACGTGTCAGCCGCGGGTCGCGGGGGCGCGCCGGGCGCCGGCCACCCCCACGGGCTCGCGGACCGGCTCCCGTACCGGACGCGGCCCTCCCGAGGCCACGGGCAGCGAGGGCACGAGCCGGCGACGGTCCCGCAGCCGCTCCCGCACCCGGTCGCGCGCGGCGAGGATCCTGGCCTCCGCCACGGCCAGCACCGGCTCGCACCAGGGCAGCGCGAGCAGGACGAGCAGCCCGGCGGCCCAGCCGAGCAGCACGTCGCTCAGCCAGTGCGTGCCCAGGTAGACGGTGGTGAGGCCGACGCCGAGCGCGACCACCGCGGAGAGGGCCGACAGATAGCGCCGGGCCCTCGGGGTGGTCGCCAGATAGGCCAGGATGCCCCAGGTCACGACCGCGTTGGCGGTGTGCCCCGAGGGGAATATGTCGCCGCCTCCGAAGAGCTCGGCGGAGCCGACCTGGGTCGCGTAGTGGGGGCCGAGGCGGCCGAGCCCGATCTTGACCGCGCCCACCGAGACGTTCAGCAGCAGGAGGGCGGCGCCGAGGCACAGCAGGGGGCGCAGGGTGTGCTGGCGCCAGGAGCGCCAGCCCAGCCAGGCGGCCACCATGACGGCCGTGGGGCCGCGCTGGCCGAGGACGACGTAGTAGTCGAGGAAGCCGTGGATCTCGGGCCACTGCTGGTACGGCCGGAAGAGCATGATCTTCCAGTCGAGGGTCACCAGCCACGTCGACAGCAGGACGGCCACGACGATGGCGAGATAGAACGCCGACGTCCCGCCGAAGAGGGCGAGACGCGTGCGGGTCATCCGCGGGACCTCTATCTTCGGCGGTTCCGGCTCCCGGTCCAGCCGGGCAAAGATGTCGGTACGCACCCAATCGACGTTACAGGGAGTGAGAAGCAGACCCGGTCGTTCCGCTCCCTTCGTGATGATCGTGTGATGTGGAGTGGGTCTCATCGAGTGGTCTATTCCAGGCGTCCGTCGGGAAATCCGATGACCTTCGCCCCTATTGCCGCAGGGGCGATTCCGGAAGGGTGTTTGAACGCCCGGGAATTTCCTCAAACAGACGTCCGTGCGGAATTCCATGCGACGCGCGGTCCGCGCCGAGTGGCGTACGCCACACCGCGAGCCCCGTCGAGGTGAGAGCTGCGCCACGCGCTCGGGCCTTGAACTCGCGTACGCTGACGATTCACTCGCCCGTCGATGCCGGGCCGCCCCAGGGGCATACGCCCTGGTCACAGCCCACCGAGCGCGAGAGCTTCACCGGGAGGTACGTACATGTCGAGGACGAACACTGCCCACGGGCGAACGCGTTCCGCCGTCGACGGAGGCGCCAACCGCTGGGTCGTCCTCGTCGTCCTCTGCGTCAGCCTTCTCCTGGTCGCCCTCGACGCGACCATCCTCCACGTCGCCGTCCCCTCGCTCACCGAGGACCTGCGCCCCAGCTCCACCGCGCTGCTCTGGATCGTCGACGCCTACCCCCTGGTCTGCGCGTCGCTCCTGATCCTCTTCGGCACCCTCGGCGACCGGGTCGGCAGACGCAGGATCCTCCTCCTCGGCTACGCGCTCTTCGGCGTCGCCTCGGCGGTCGCCGCGCTCGCCACCGAGCCCGCGGTCCTCATCGGGGCCCGCGCGCTGCTCGGCGTCGGCGGCGCCATGATCATGCCCGCCACGCTCTCCATCCTCCGGACGGTCTTCCCCGACCGGCGGGAGCGCGCCACCGCGATCGGCATCTGGACCGCCACCGCCGCGATCGGCGCCGCCACCGGACCCGTGCTCGGCGGCTTCCTCGTCGAGAACTACTGGTGGGGCTCCGTCTTCCTCATCAACATTCCGCTGATGGCGCTGATCCTGCCGCTCGGCCGCCGCCTCCTCCCCGAGTCCAGGGGCGCCACCGACGGCCCCTGGGACGTGCTCGGCGCGCTCATGGCCGCGGCCGGTGTCCTGCTCTGCGTCCTCGGCGTCAAGCACGTCGGGGCCGGCGGCTCGCTGCTCTCCCTCACGACCGCCGGACCGCTGTCCACCGGCATCGCGCTCCTCGTCCTCTTCGTACGGCGGCAGAAGCGGCGCCCGCACCCGCTGATCGACCTGCGGCTCTTCTCCCGGGCCGCCTTCACCACCTCGGTCGGCTGCATCGTCATCGGCATGCTGGCCCTGGTCGGCCTGGAGCTCATCGCCGTCCAGTACCTCCAGCTCGTCCTCGGCCTCAGCCCCCTGGAGACCGGGCTCCGGCTCCTCCCGCTGACCTTCGCCGCCATGGCCGCCGGCGCCACGGGCTCGTACACCCTGCGCAGGGTCGGGCCGCGCCGGATGGTCGGCTGGGGCTTCGTCCTCACCGCCGCCGCGGTGCTGCTGCTGACCCTCATGGGACAGCACGACCGGCCGCTGCTGCTCACGGTGGGCTTCGTCCTGCTCGGCTTCGGCCTGCAGACCACGCTCTTCTCGGCGTACGAGTCGATGCTCAGCGAGGCGCCGCAGCACAGCGCGGGCGGCGCGGCCGCGATCGGCGAGACCTCGTACCAGCTCGGCGCGGGCATGGGCATCGCGCTGCTCGGCAGCGTGATGAACGCGGCGTACGCCCCCGGGCTCGCCTCGGTGCCCGGGGTGCCCGCGGAGGCGAGCCGGGCCGCCGCGAACTCGCTCGGCGAGGCGTACAAGGTCGCCGATCAGCTCGGCGGTACGGCGGGAGAGGCCCTGCACCAGGCCGCCCGGCACTCCTTCGTGACCGGTCTGCACGTCACGCTCTGCGTGAGTGCCGGACTGCTGCTCGTGGGCGCGCTGATGGCCCGGCGACTGCCGGAGATCATGGAATGCCCGGTGGATCCGGAGGCGGCCTTCGACGAGCGGGAGGCCCAGAGGACGCGTCCGGCCCCGGAGGGCCCGGACCGGGGTGCGGAGCTTCGGGCCACGACGGAGCCGACCGGGTCGGCGGGATCGCCGGGAACGGCCCCCACGGCTCCTGCGGAGCTGCCCGGCCTGCCGGGGTGGCCCGGTCCTGCGGAGGCGCCCGGTCTCTCGGAGGCGCCTGGTCTCTCGGAGGCGCCCGGTTCCTCGGAGCGCCCTGGTCCTTCGGTGCTGCCGGGTGTCCCGGAGGTGCCCGGTGCCGCGGAGCGCCCCGGTTCCCCGGGGGCGGTCGAGCCTCGGGTGCCCGCGACGCGGGAAGCGATCGAGCCCGCCGGCTCGGGGCGTCCGGCGCACTGACCCGGCCCCGTCGGGAGGTGCCAGGACCGGCCGGCGGACTCGATCAGCTCTGGTTGAAGAAACCGTCCTGCTGACGTCGGCCCGTCTCGCCGCTGACGATCTGGGTGTCGGCGGGGGTCAGCAGGAAGACCCGCGTCGCCACGCGCTCGATCGAGCCGCGCAGACCGAAGGCGAGACCGGCGGCGAAGTCGACGACGCGCTTGGCGTCGTTCGGCTCCATCGCGGTCAGGTTCACGATCACCGGAACCCCCTCCCGGAAGAGCTCGCCGATGCCCCGGGCGTCCCGGAAGCCGTCGGGGGAGACGGTGGCGATCCGGCGGCCCCGCTCCTCGGCGGTGTCCGTGGCCACCCGGACCCGGGGGTCCGTCACCCAGGCGTCGCCGCCCTCGGCACCGTCGGCGTACTCGTCGTCGTAGTAACGCTCGTCGTTGTCCTCGACGAGTCCCAGCCAGGCACTCGCCTTGCGCACCGATCCCATGGACGCCTCCTTTCAGCGCGGTCACTTGTGGTTCCGCAATCCCTATCGTCGTCCATGATGCGGATCGCGCGCCAAGTGGATAGGCGCCGCGCAGGGGATTCGTGACGGTACTGGTGCAGAACGTGAGGGCCGTTTCCTGGCGATTCGTCAGGAAACTTGCGGTATGCGGGCCCTGACGGAGGGCCATGCAGCTGAAAATATGAAAGTCGGTCTGGAAGGGTGACGATGGGCGCGTACGGGTGAACGGAGCCCTCGCTACGATGCCGCGAGGCCGCTCGGCGGACCCTCGCCGCCCGCCCCAGCCCACGACTCACGGGGGAGTCCTTGTTCGGAATCGTCAGACCCTGCACCCACCGCCTCACCGACGGCCTCAAGACCGAGTGGATGGCCCACCTCTGCGGCCTCTGCCTGGCACTCCGCGCCGACCACGGCCAGTTCGCCCGGGTCGTCACCAACTACGACGGCCTCATCGTCTCGGTCCTGACGGAGGCTCAGACCGGCGTGACCGAGGCAGGACGCCGCACGGCCGGGCCCTGCGCGCTGCGCGCCATGCGGACCGCCCCCGTCGCCCGCGGCGAGGGAGCCAGGCTCGCCGCCGCCGTCTCGCTCGTCCTCGCCTCCGCGAAGGTACGGGACCACGTCGCCGACCGGGACGGCCTGTTGGCCCGCCGGCCGGTCGCCGCCGCGGCCCGCCGCGTCGCCCGCTCCTGGGACAGGGCCGGGGCCAGGACGGGCCGGGACCTCGGCTTCGACACCGCCGTCCTCGTCGACGCCGTCGACCGCCAGACCGGCATCGAGGCCCTCGCGGGATCCGGCACCTCCCTGCTCACCGTCACCGAGCCGACCGAGACGGCGACCGCGGCCGCCTTCGCGCACACCGCCGTCCTCGCCGGCCGACCCGGGAACGCGGCGCCGCTCGCCGAGGCGGGCCGTCTCTTCGGCCGCCTCGCCCACCTCCTCGACGCCGTCGAGGACCAGGCCGCCGACGCCGAGACCGGCGCGTGGAACCCGCTCACCGCCACCGGCACCTCCCGCGAGGAGGCCCGCCGGCTCGCCGAC
>NZ_MWIG01000446.1:0-7318 GCF_002156145.1 Streptomyces sp. NRRL B-24572
GCAGGCGGGGCGCGGCGTGGGGCAGGGTGGCCACGCAGGGCCCGGCGTGGGGCGACGGGATCGGCGGGGCGGCCGGCAGGTCCGGTGTCCGCCGGTTCGAGCACGGTGCCCGGACGTCCCGCCTGCCCGCTGAACGTCTTGCCCGACTCGAAGAGGAAGCCGAGGCCGAGGAGTTGCTCGACGAGGGAGGAGACGGCGGGCCGGGTGGGCCCGACGCGGGCCGCGACCACCGCCCTGGCCGTCTCGCCGGTCTCGTGGACGGTCCGCAGGACGAGGCTCAGGTTCAGGTCGTGCCGGCGCACTCCCGGCTTGTCGGCCCTGGGTCCCGTGGGCCGGTTCATGGTGGGCGTGAGCCCAGTCGTCCCTTTCCCCCACATGAAAACAGTTCGGTGACCGAACTCTTCTGCGCTACGCTCTCGCCCATGACGCTTCCGCGCGACTACCGCGGTCAGACCTGCGCCCTCGCCCGCTCGATGGAGATCGTCGGCGAGCGCTGGACGCTGCTGATCCTGCGCGACGCCTTCTACGGGGTCCGCAGGTTCGGCGAGTTCGCCGCACACCTGGGCGTCCCCCGGGCCGTCCTCACCGACCGGCTCGCCACCCTCACCGAGGCGGGCGTCCTGACGCGCCGCCCCGGGACGGGCACGGGCCGCCGCGAGGTGTACGGGCTCACGCCCAAGGGCGTCGCGCTCTGGCCGGCGGTCCGGGCGCTCACCGTCTGGGGCGAGGAGTTCTACGCGGCGGGGGGCGGCCCGCGCCGCGTCTTCCTGCACGCGGCGGACGAGGCCCCGCTCGAACCGGACGGGCACTGCACCGGCTGCGGCGCGGCCGTGCCCGTCCAGGACGTCCTGGTCGCCCCCGGCCCGGGGCTCGCCCCCGCGGCCCCGGACGACGACCCGGTGACGGCGGCGCTCGCCCGGCCGCACCGGCTGCTCACCCCGCTCCTCACCACCGCGCCCTCGCGGCGCCCCACGAAGGGTTCACCCTGATGAAGATCCTGGTCGTCGGCGCCGGTGCCACCGGTGGCTACTTCGGCGCCCTGCTCGCCCGTGCCGGCGAGGACGTCACCTTCCTGGTCCGCCCGGCCCGGGCGGCCGCGCTGCGCGAGCGCGGGCTGCGGGTCGTGGGCCGGGACGAGGAGTGGACGGTGGAGCCCCGCCTCGTCACGGCCGACGAGCTGCGCGAGCCGTACGACCTCGTGCTGCTCTCGGTGAAGTCCACGGGCCTCGACCGGGCGATCGAGGACGTCGCGCCGGCCGTCGGACCGGACACGGCCGTCATACCGCTCCTCAACGGCCTCGCCCACATCGACGCCCTCAACGCCCGCTTCGGCGCGCGGGCCGTCCTCGGCGGCGTGGCCAAGGTGGTGACCACCCTCGACGAGGCGGGGGACATCCGGCGGCTCGCCCCTCTGGCCCATCTGGCCTTCGGCGAGCAGGACGTGCGGGACGGGACGGTCTCCGCGCGCGTGGACCGGATCCGCAAGGTCCTCGAAGGTGCGGGGATCGACGCGCCGGTGCCGGCCGACGTCCTCACGGCGATGTGGCACAAGTGGGTGTTCATCACGACGTTCGGCGCGGTGACGAGCCTGATGCGCGGCACGGTCGGGGACGTGTACGACACGCCCGGCGGCCCGGACCTCGGCCCGGCGCTCCTCGACGAGGCCGCCGCCGTCGCCGCCGCCGCCGGGCACCCCGTACCGGAGGAGGAGCGGGCGGCGACGCTCGCCGTGGTGTCCGCGTCGGGTTCGCCGATGGTGCCGTCGCTCTACCGGGACCTGGTGGCGGGCCGCCCCACCGAGGTCGAGCACCTCTTCGGCGACCTGACCGCCCGGGCCCGCGCCCTCGGCGTGGCGACCCCGCTGCTCGACCTGGCGACGCTGCACCTGCGCGTCCACCAGCGGCAGGTCGACGGGGCCTGACCCGTCGGCGAGGAGGATCCGCCCTCCCCCGCACGGCGGAGGCGGAGCGGCTCCCGGGCCGATGCCCGGGGGCCGGGGCCGGCGGCAGTCTGAGCTTCATGATGAAACTCAAGGCCCTGCCGGACGTGCCCCGTTGGGCCTCCGTCGCCGCCCACGCCGTGCCCCTGGTCGTCCTGCCGTCCGGCCTCTGGCGCATCGCGCTGACGTTCCGCGCGCCGGTGGCCCGGGTCGACGACCCGACCATCGGCCTGGCCGTCTACCAGCTCGGCCTGACCGTCCTCGCCGAACTGCTCGCGTTCCTGACGCTGGGTCTGGTCCGCGAGTGGGGCGAGGTGTTCCCCCGCCGGCTGCCGTTCCTCGGCGGCCGCCCGGTCGCCGCCCGGGGCGCGACGTTCGCCGCGCTGTCCGGGGCGTTCGGGCTCGCCGCGCTCACCTGCTGGTTCACCTATGTGGCGTTCGCGGGCTTCGCCCCGTACTCCCCCACCCACCTCACCGAAAGCACGCTCCAGAAGACCCTCTTCCTCGTCTGCTACCTCCCGCTCGTGGCCTGGGCCCCGCTGCTCACGGCGGTGGCGATCGCGTACCACCGCCGTCGGCGGCTCACGCCCACACGACCTTGACCACGGCATGGCCCGACAAGGCGGCCCGCCCGTAGAACCCCCGGAGCGACTCGTGGTGTTCGAGGTACTCCTGCCGGACGAGCGGGTCGTCGGGCCCGCCGCCCCCGAGTCTCGTACCGACGGCGTTCCACAGCTCGTCGAAGGAGACGCCCGCGAGGAATTCCGCCGCCCGGGACACCTCGGGCGGGTCCATGTACATCATGGGCGGGTTGCGGAGGTCGGCGTCGGGGCTGTGGGCCACGGGGCGGCCGCCGTAGATCGGCAGCGTCCAGGGGCCTTCGCCACCTGTGCCGGCGACATCGGCCGCGGCGTAGAGGTCGTTGACGAAGCTCCAGGACTTCGCGATCGAGTCGGTGACACCGGCCGCGTACTCCTCGGCATGCCTGTCCCAGGCCTCGGACATGTACGCCGCGAGCCAGGTGTGGTCGTCCTCGATCTCGGATTCCACGACGGCACGGAAATGCAGGTGGATGCTCACCGCTACGAGTCCCCCGGTTCGACGGCCCGCCGGTCGGGCCGAACGAACCGAACGTACGCGACGGCACTGACAACGAGCCGCCCGAGGCGTGCGGCGCCGCGATCCTCATGTTCGAGCCGGGCAAAGGGCTGCAGGACCATCGCCGGACCGAGGTCCGCGCTCGACCGGCTGACGCGGGTGAGGGTCCTGGTCCCGCATCCGCGGCTGCCCGGGGCGCCGGCGCGCCCGCGTCTGTTCGCCGTACTGGACACGCCCATCGTCGCGGTCCCCGACCGGCGCGGTGACGGACCGGGCCGAGCCGCCCGCTCACCGGCGGGCACCCGCTAAGGCTGTCCGCTGTGGCGGATGTGGCTGTCGCTCGCGGTCGGCATGGTGTTGTGGAGACCGAGACCGTAGGAGACCCGGTCGGTCTTGGCCTGGCGGAGGGCCTCCTGTTCCTGGAGCAGGCCTTCGACCGTGTCCGTGCGGCGGCCGCCCCTGCGGAGCAGAGTGACCGTCGACGACACGCCGACAGCGGCGAGCACGCCGAACAGGATGAGTAGAGAAATCACGGTGTCCCCCCGTCGTTTTCCGCAGGATAACCCGGAGGTCGCGGCCGGGGCAGGGCCTTACGTGCCCTCCTTCAGCACAGCAACGCCGGTGTCGCCGCGGGGAGTACGGCCGCGATCCGGCCCCGTACCAGCAGGTTCCTGAGGCGTCTCCGGGGTCGGTGACGGGCTCGCGGAGCTGCTCGCCGGCCCTGGAACACCTGCTCGGCGTGCGCCGAGCCGCCCCTCGTGCGGCCCTGCGACACTACATACCGCAGCGCCGCCGCCCGGCCCGAACCGTCCCCGAGGAATCGTGATGCGTGTCGCCCTCTTCGTCACCTGCGTCAACGACGCCGTCTTCCCTTCCACGGGCGTGGCCACGGTCCGCCTCCTCGAACGGCTCGGCGTGACGGTCGACTTCCCGGCCGCGCAGTCCTGCTGCGGGCAACCGCAGTTCAACACGGGCTACCGCGCGGAGACCGAGCCGCTCGTACGGCGCACGGTCCGGGCCTTCGAGGGGTACGACCACGTCGTCACCCCGTCCGGTTCGTGCGCGGCGATGGTCCGGCACCACTACCCGCCGTTCGGCACGGAGGCCGGGGCTCTGGCGCCACGCGTGCACGAGCTGACGGAGTTCCTGGTGGACGTGCTCGGCGTGACGGACGTGGGCGCGTACTTCCCGCACCGGGTGACGTACCACCCGTCCTGCCACGGCCTGCGGCTCCTCGGGCTCGGGGAGCGGCCTCGGCGGCTCCTGGAGGCGGTGAAGGGCCTGGAGCTCGTGGAGCTGCCGGGCGCGGAGGAGTGCTGCGGCTTCGGCGGCACCTTCGCGGTGAAGAACCCGGACGTCTCGGCCGCGATGGGCGCCGACAAGGTCGCGAACGCGCTGTCCACGGGCGCGGAGGTCCTGTGCGGCGCGGACAACTCCTGTCTGCTGCACGTGGGCGGCATGCTGAGACGCCAGGACGCGCCGCTGCGGGCGCTGCACATCGCCGAGATTCTCGCGAGCACGGAAGAGGAGCCCTGGGCATGAGTGACGAGAAGGGGCGCGCGTCAGCGCTCGGCGAGGGGCGGTGGTCGGGTGACGGGCGGGCGTTTCTGGGGATGCCGGCCTTCCCCGAGGCCGCGCGGGAGGCCGTGGGCGATCCGACCCTGCGCGCCAACCTGCGGCACGCCACCCACACCATCCGGGACAAGCGGGCGCGGGCGGTGGCCGAGCTGGACGACTGGGCCGCGCTCCGCGAGGCCGGCAAGCGGATCAAGGACCGGACGCTCCGTCACCTCGACACGTACCTCCTCCAGTTGGAGGAGTCGGTGACGGCGGCGGGCGGCACCGTGCACTGGGCGGCCGACGCGGCGGAGGCGAACCGGATCGTCACCGAGCTCGTACGGGCCACCGGCGAGCGCGAGGTCGTGAAGGTCAAGTCGATGGCGACCCAGGAGATCGGCCTCAACGAGCACCTCGCAGACGAGGGGATCACGGCGTACGAGACCGACCTCGCCGAACTCATCGTCCAGCTCGGCGACGACCGCCCCTCCCACATCCTGGTCCCGGCGATCCACCGCAACCGCGGCGAGATCCGTGACATCTTCCGGGAGAAGATGGGCAGTTGGGGCCGCCCGGCACTGGAGGGGCTGAGCGACACGCCCGCCGACCTCGCGGAGGCGGCCCGGCTGCACCTGCGGGAGAAGTTCCTGCGGGCCAAGGTCGGCATCTCGGGGGCCAACTTCATGGTCGCCGAGACCGGCACGCTCGTCGTCGTCGAGTCCGAGGGCAACGGCCGCATGTGCCTGACCCTGCCCGAGACGCTCATCTCGGTCGTGGGCGTGGAGAAGGTGGTGCCGACCTGGCAGGACCTGGAGGTGTTCCTCCAGACGCTGCCCCGCTCCTCGACGGCCGAGCGGATGAACCCGTACACGAGCATGTGGACCGGCACCACCGACGGCGACGGACCGGGCACCTTCCACCTGGTCCTCCTCGACAACGGCCGCACCGACGCCCTCGCCGACGAGGTGGGGCGGCAGGCGCTGCGCTGCATCCGCTGCTCGGCCTGCCTCAACGTCTGCCCGGTGTACGAGCGGGCCGGCGGTCACGCGTACGGCTCGGTCTACCCCGGTCCGATCGGCGCGATCCTCACCCCGCAGCTGCGGGGCACCGCGAGCGAGGTCGACGCCTCCCTGCCGTACGCCTCCTCGCTGTGCGGCGCCTGCTACGAGGTGTGCCCGGTCGCCATCGACATCCCCGAGGTGCTCGTGCACCTGCGGGGGAAGGTGGCCGGGGAAGGCGGGAAGGGCCACCGCCTGGAGCGGGCCGCGATCAAGGCGTCCACCTGGGTCCTCGACCACCCCGGTGTGCTCGCCGCCGGGGAACGGCTCGCCTCCGCCACCCGCAAACTGCACCCGAAGCGGCTGCCGGGACCGGGCGCCCGTCAGTGGACGGAGAGCCGCGACCTGCCCGAACTGCCCGCCGAACCGTTCCGCGACTGGTGGAGGAAGAACCGCACATGACCGACTCCCGCGCACGGATCCTCGCCCGGATCCGTACCGCCGTCGCGGACGCCCCCGAGGCCGCGCCCGTCGCCCGCGACTACCGGACCAGCCACACCCCGGACGACCCGGAGGTCCTCCTCGACCTGCTCCACGAGAACCTCGCCGACTACCGGGCCCACGTCCACCGCACCGCGCCGGCCGACCTCGCCGCGCTCGTCGCGCGGCTCCTCGCGGAGCGCGGCGCGCGCAGCGTCGTCGTGCCGCCCGGGCTGCCCGAGGAGTGGCTCGCCGCGACCGGGGGCACCCCGCGGTTCGACGAGCCCCGGCTGACCCCGTACGAACTGGACGGCACGGACGCCGTGGTGACGGGGTGCGCGGTGGCGATCGCCGAGACCGGCACGATCGTCCTCGACGGCGGCCCGGGCCAGGGACGCCGGGCGCTCACCCTCGTCCCCGACCTGCACCTGTGTGTGGTGCGGGCCCCTGAGCAGGTGGTGGCCTCCGTGCCGCTCGCGCTCCCCCGGCTCGCCCCGGCGCGCCCGCTGACCTGGATCTCCGGTCCTTCCGCGACGAGCGACATCGAACTCGACCGGGTGGAGGGCGTCCACGGGCCGCGGACCCTGGAGGTCATCCTGGTGACGGGGCCCTGAAACGGGCCGCTTCAGTCGGTCTCCGGCTCGGCGAGGAGGTCGTCGACGAGGGTGAGGCGCGTCTCGGGGAAGTACTCCGCGATCGCCTCGCGCATCATCGCCTCGCCCTCCGGGTCGGGGGTCCCGCACTTCTCCCGGGTCTCCCGGTCGGGCCAGCGCGCGTACGCCACCCAGGTCCCGTCATCCGCCTTGTGGAGCCGGGAGCCGTAGCTCCCGCACTCCTGGTGGATCGCCACGGTCACCCGGTGCCAGCCGTCGACGAGCAGCTGCTCCTTCCCCGGACGCACCCGCCACCGGTACACCACCGCGAACATCTCTCCGCCCCCCTCGTCACGGTCGGCGGCCTGTGCCACCGACCGGCAACGACTGAACTACACCGACCAGTTCACCGTCAAGGCAAACGCGTCGCACCCGTCGGTTCACTGCGTCAGCGTCGTGCTGTCGAAGAGCGTCCCGGTGTCGCTGTACGCGTTGAGCACGAGTTGGGTCGGAGTGACCGAGCACTGCACGTACTCGAAACGCGCCGACCTGTACGCGCTCCAGAACGGCTGGCTCGCCGTGAACTGGTTGAGCCCGTTGCCACCGCCGCCGGAGACGACGTACGTCACTCCCGTCGAATCGATCGCACCCGC
>NZ_MWIG01000447.1:0-14685 GCF_002156145.1 Streptomyces sp. NRRL B-24572
GTCTCCGCCCGTACGTACCACCGTCCGGTCGAGCGCTCCGGGATGGCGTTCGGGGCGTCCCCGGCGTGGATCACCACGCCGTGCACCCGGGCGGAGGGCGGGAGTTGCTGGCGGAGGAGGCCGATCGCGACCTGGGCGACGGTGAAGGCGTCGGCCGCGTTGATCCCGGCCTCCGGGTAGGCCGCGGCGTGCGCGGACTTCCCGGTGTACGCGATCTTGGAGTGGCTGACCGCGAACGGACGGGCCTCGGCGACGTCGACCGGCGCCGGGTGCACCATCATCGCGAGGTCCACCCCGGCGAAGGCGCCCCGGTCGAGCAGCTCGATCTTGCCGCCGCCGCCCTCCTCGGCCGGGGTGCCGTAGACCTCGACGGTGAGGCCGGCGTCGTCGGCGACGGCCGCGAGGCCGAGCGCGGCCCCGACCGAGCTCGCCGCGATGAGGTTGTGCCCGCACGCGTGGCCGAGGCCGGGCAGCGCGTCGTACTCGGCGCACAGGGCGATCCGTACGGGCCCGCTGCCGAACCGGGCGTGGAACGCCGTCTCCAGGCCCAGGTGGGACGAGGTGACGTCGAATCCGGCCCGGTCGAGGAGTTCCGGCACGGCGGCCGCAGCCCGGTGCTCCTCCCAGGCGGTCTCCGGATCGGCGTGAAGCCGCTCGGAGAGCGCGACCAGCTCCTCGGCCCGGCGGTCGACCGCCTGCCGGGCGGCCTCCTTCACGTCCCCTGTCACCGGTCCCCCGGGACGCCGTACGAGGGCGCGGAGGCGGGGTCGAGTCCGCGCCGCACGTAGTCGTCGCGCTGTGGCAGCCAGACGTCGAGGAGTTCGCCGAGCCGGTCCACGGGGGCGTCGGCCCAGTCCACCCGCAGATCGGTCACCCGCCAGTCGACGTCCGCGACCACCGCCAGGCCCGCGGAGTGCACGGGCCCCTCCTCGCCGCCTGCCGCGACGGCGGCCTTCAGGGCGGCGAGGAGACGCTCTTCGAGCTCCCCCCCGGCAGCGGCGTAGGCGTCGAGGAGGACGCCGGGGACGTGGGTGCCGGACAGCATGTTGCCGGCGGCGACCGCGCCGTCCGCGGTGGCCGAGGCGTATGTGCCGAGCGTCCGCGTCCCGCTGTGCGCGAACCCGGGACCGGAGCGGCCGAGGACGGTCAGCTGCCGGTACGCGATGGTCTCGGCGTTCCGGGCGGCGCCGGTGACGTCGGCCAGGGCGCGTTCCGGGTCCGCGTGCTCGGCGAGGCCCGCGAGGAGGCTCGTGCCGAGCGTGGGGTCGGTGATGTTCTGCGAGGTCGCCGCGCCGACCCCGGGCCGCAGATGGGCGACCCGGGCGAAGACGGCCGGACTCGACGAGCTCGCCACGACGCCGAACCGCTCTCCGTCGCGTACGAGAAGGGAGAAGGTCATGCCCGTGCCTCCTCGGGGATCACGGCGATCGCGTCGATCTCGCACAGCCACTCCGGGCGGGCGAGGGCGGAGACGACCAGACCGGTCGAGATGGGGTGCACGCCCTTGGTCCAGCGGCCGACGGTGCGGTAGACCGCCTCGCGGTAGCGGGGGTCGATGAGGTAGATCGTCAGCTTGACCAGGTGCTCCATGCGGCTGCCCGCCTCTTCGAGCAGCATCCTGATGTTGGCCATGGCGCGCTCGGCCTGGGCCTCGGCGTCGCCGATGCCGACGGACTCACTGGTGTCGAGGTCCTGGCCGATCTGGCCCCGGACGTACACCGTGTTCCCGGCGACGACGGCCTGGCAGAGGTCGTTGTCGAGGTTCTGCTCGGGATAGGTCTCGCGGGTGTTGAACGGGCGGATCCGGGTGTGCCCGCCGGCGACGATCGGGGCGTTCGGGGCCGGAGTCGAGGTCGTATCCGGAGTCGTATTCGAGGTCGTATCCGGAGTTGTATTCGAGGTCGTATCCGGGGTCGTGGAGGTCATGGTCTGCTCCTCAGTGCTTCCGGTCGGCGGGGTCGTACGCGAGATAGCCGCGCTGCCGCGCGATGTGGTCGGCGACGTACCGGGCGTCGTGCCAGACGCCCCAGATGAAGCTCGACCCGCGGCGGGACAGCCAGGGCAGGCCCAGGAAGTACACGCCGGGCTCGACGGACACGCCCCGCTGCTGGTCCGGCCGGCCGTTCTCGTCGAACGCGTCGACGTCGAGCCAGCCGTAGTCGCTCGCGAAGCCCGTCGCCCAGACGATGGAGGTGACGCCGGCCTCGGCGAGGTCGAGCTCCAGGCGGGGGCTGGTCACGCAGTCCGGGTCCGGCCCGAGGACATGGGCCTCCGGCTCCTCGGGGAGGTCGAGCCCGTTGCGCTCGACGTACGCGTCGGCGGCCCGCAGGAACTCCAGGTACTTGGCGTCGCCGAAGACGATGTTCTCGGCGAGGTCCGGTGCGAAACGCAGGACGCCGTCGTCGTGGGACGCGGTCAGACCGACGAGTTCGATGCCGGCGCCGGCCAGGTCCCGGAAGTCCACCGTGTGACCGCCGCGCGCACCGCTGACCGCGATGGTGACGTGCTCGGCGCCCCGGGGAGGCGTCTGCGCGTCCCAGATCCCGAGCACACCGAGCCACCAGCAGAAGTCGCGTCCCCGGTACGCGCGGGGCGGACGGTCGTGCGGGCCGACCGAGAGGAGGACCCGGCGCCCGGAGCGGCGCAGTTCGTCGGCGATCTGGACCCCCGAGGAACCGGCCCCGACGACGAGGACCGCGCCCTCGGGCAGCTGCCCCGGGTTGCGGTACGCGCTGGAGTGGATCTGCGTGGGGACGGCGCCGTCCGGCACGACGGGCGGGATCACGGGCCGCTGGAACGCCCCGGTCGCGGCCACGACGAAGCGCGCGTCGATCGTGCCCTGCGAGGTCTCGACGCGGAAGCCGGGCCGGCCGGTGTGCTTCCGCACCGAGGTCACCTCGACGCCGCTGCGGACGGGGGCGCCTATCTTCTCGGCGTACGCGACGAAGTAGTCGGCGACCTGCTCCTTCGACGCGAAGGCGTCGGGGGCGAGGTCGGCGAACTCCAGGCCGGGGAAGCGGTCGTGCCACGCGGGCCCGTTCGCGACCAGGGAGTCCCACCGCTCGGAGCGCCACCGCTCTGCGATCCGGTGCCGCTCGAGGACGGTGTGCGGGATGCCGTGGGCGCCCAGGTGCTCGCTCATCGCGACGCCCGCCTGCCCCGCCCCGACGACGACCACTTCGGTCTCTTCATGCTCTTCGTGCGGCATGTGTGCCTCCGCTCTCGTGGACTGTGCTACCGCACGGCACATCCTTGGAGCGGCCCATGGAACTGTCCAACAGATGTTTTCGTTGGGGGTCATCTGATTCAGAGATGTACGCAGTTCGGACGGCTCTTGACCTCGGTGATCGCCGGGCATTAATTTGCAGCTTCGACCCATGACGACCGAGAGGAGGCGACCGGCGGATGAACACCAGCTCCGACCTGAGTCGCCTCGCCCACATCACGGTCTGGGTTCCGGGTCGCATCGCCCACGGCTGCTGACGACGCCGTTCCGCCGTGCCCGTCCGTGGGCACGTCCCCGGTTTCCCGGTTTTCCGGTTTCCCTTCACCGCTTCCCGGCACGCCGCTGTCGCGTGCCGTTCCGCGCCCGCTTCTCCGCCGTGGCGCGTCTGAACACAGAAAGCTGCCCGACATTGGCGAACATGATGAACCGACCCATCGCGCACGGAAACGAGGGCCCGTCATGGTAGCGGCGCGTATCACCGTCAACGGCGAAGAAGCACCGATCGCACCCTCCGCGCCCCACACCACGGTGCTCGACTTCCTGCGCGAGCGCGGCCTCACCGGCACCAAGGAGGGCTGCGCCGAGGGCGAGTGCGGCGCCTGCTCGGTCCTGGTGGCCCGCCCCGGGGTGGACAAGCCCACCGACTGGGTGGCGGTCAACGCCTGCCTGGTCCCGGTCGCGGCGCTCGACGGCCAGGAGATCGTCACCTCCGAGGGCCTCGCCACCGCCGGCGCACCCGGCACGCCGCCCGCCCTGCACCCCGTGCAGGAGGAGATGGCGGTCCGCGGCGGATCCCAATGCGGTTACTGCACACCGGGGTTCGTGTGCAGCATGGCCGCCGAGTACTACCGGCCCGACCGGTGCGCCCACGCGGACGCGGACGCCGGCACCGACGCCGAGCACGGTCCCAACGGTTTCGACCTGCACGCGCTGAGCGGCAACCTGTGCCGCTGTACGGGCTACCGCCCCATCCGCGACGCCGCGTTCGCCGTCGGCACGCCCACCGACGAGGACCCCCTCGCTCGGCGCCGCGAGCAGGCCCCGCCCGCGCCGGTCGCCACCGAGTACGCCCAGGACGACAGCGTGTTCCTCCGGAAGGGCACCCTGGCCGAGACGCTGCGGCTGCTGCGCGAGCGGCCGGACGCGGTGGTGGTCGCCGGTTCCACCGACTGGGGCGTGGAGGTGAACATCCGCTCCCGGCGGGCGGGTTGTGTGGTCGCCGTCGACCGACTTCCCGAACTGCGGGAGCTGCGCGTCGCGTCCGACTCCATCGAGATCGGTGCGGCGCTCACCCTCACCGAGATCGAGCGCCGCCTCGACGGCGAAGTCCCGCTCCTCGCGGAGTTGTTCCCCCAGTTCGCGTCCCGGCTGATCCGCAACGGCGCGACCCTCGGCGGCAATCTGGGGACCGGCTCCCCCATCGGCGACAGCCCGCCGGCGCTGCTCGCGCTCGACGCGTCGGTGGTGCTCGCCGACGCCGACGGCGAGCGCGAGGTCCCCCTCTCCGACTACTTCACCGGCTACCGGCAGAGCGTGCGCCGTCCCGGCGAGCTGATCCGCGCGGTGCGCGTCCCGCTGCCGCTGTCGCCGGTCGTGGCCTTCCACAAGATCGCCAAGCGGCGTTTCGACGACATCTCCAGCGTCGCGGTCGCCTTCGCGCTCGACGTCGAGGGCGGGATCGTCCGCAAGGCGCGCATCGGTCTGGGCGGTGTCGCCGCCACCCCGATCCGCGCGCTCGCCACCGAGGCGGCCCTGGAGGGCAGGCCGTGGACGGCGGAGACCGTCGAGGCCGTGGCGCCGGTGCTGCGGGACGAGGGCACGCCGATGAGCGATCACCGGGCGAGCGCGGCCTACCGCTCCGCGATGCTCGGCCAGAGCCTGCTGAAGCTGTACGCGCGAACCACCGAGGCGGTGTCGTCATGAGCCAGTTGTCCCAGCGTCCCGAGAAGCCCGTCGTCGGCCTCTCCATGCCGCACGAGAGCGCCGCCCAGCACGTCACCGGCACCGCGCTCTACACCGACGACCTGGTCCACCGCACCAAGGACGTCCTGCACGCCTACCCGGTCCAGGTCATGAAGGCCCACGGCAGGATCACCGCGCTGCGCACCGGGCCGGCGCTCGACGTGCCCGGCGTGGTGCACGTCCTGACCGGTGCCGACGTGCCCGGCGTCAACGACGCCGGGATGAAGCACGACGAGCCGCTCTTCCCCGACGTGGTCATGTTCCACGGGCACGCGGTCGCCTGGGTGCTCGGCGAGACCCTCGAGGCGGCCCGGCTCGGTGCCGCGGCCGTCGAGGTGGACCTCGACGAACAGCCCTCCCTGATCACGCTCCAGGAGGCGATCGCCGCCGACAGCTTCCACGGCGCCCGGCCCGTGATGGTGACCGGCGACGTCGACGCGGGGTTCGCCGACTCCGCGCACGTGTTCACCGGCGAGCTGCAGTTCTCCGACCAGGAGCACTTCTACCTGGAGACGCACGCGGCCCTCGCCTACGTCGACGAGGCCGAGCAGGTCTTCGTCCAGAGCAGCACCCAGCATCCTTCCGAGACCCAGGAGATCGTCGCGCACGTCCTCGGCCTGCACAGTCACGAGGTGACCGTGCAGTGCCTGCGGATGGGCGGCGGTTTCGGCGGCAAGGAGATGCAGCCGCACGGCTTCGCGGCCGTCGCCGCGCTCGGCGCCAAGCTGACCGGCCGCCCGGTCCGGGTCCGGCTCAACCGGACCCAGGACCTCACCATGTCCGGCAAGCGGCACGGCTTCCACGCCTCGTGGCGGATCGGCTTCGACGCCGAGGGCCGCATCCAGGCCCTCGACGCCACCCTGACGGCGGACGGCGGCTGGAGCCTGGACCTGTCCGAGCCGGTGGTGGCCCGCGCGCTGTGCCACATCGACAACACGTACTGGCTGCCCAACGCCCGTATCACCGGTCGCATCGCCCGGACCAACAAAGTCTCCAACACCGCGTTCCGCGGCTTCGGCGGGCCGCAGGGCATGCTGGTGATCGAGGACATCATGGGCCGGTGCGCACCGCTGCTCGGTCTCGATCCGGCGGAGCTGCGGGAGCGCAACTTCTACCGGAAGGGCCAGTCGACGCCGTACGGGCAGCCGGTCGTCCAGCCGGAGCGGATCTCCGCCGTCTGGGAGCAGGTCAAGGAGAACGCGGACTTCGCCGACCGCCGGCGCGAGATCGCCGCGTTCAACGCCGCGCACCCGCACACCAAGCGGGCCCTCGCGCTCACCGGCCTCAAGTTCGGCATCTCGTTCAACCTCACCGCCTTCAACCAGGGCGGCGCGCTGGTGCTGATCTACAAGGACGGCTCGGTCCTGATCAACCACGGCGGCACCGAGATGGGCCAGGGCCTGCACACCAAGATGCTCCAGGTGGCCGCGACCACGCTGGGCATCCCGCTGCACAAGGTGCGCCTCGCCCCGACCCGTACGGACAAGGTGCCCAACACCTCCGCCACCGCCGCCAGCGCGGGGACGGACCTCAACGGCGCGGCGGTGAAGAACGCCTGCGAGCAGCTGCACGAACGGCTGCTCCAGGTGGCCGCCACCCAGCTCGGCTCGAACGCCTCGGACGTACGCATCGTCGAGGGCGTCGCGCGCGGCCTCGGCAGCGACAAGGAGCTGGCCTGGGACGACCTCGTCCGCACCGCGTACCTCCAGCGGGTGCAGCTGTCGGCGGCCGGTTTCTACCGGACCGAGGGGCTGCACTGGGACGCGAAGACCTTCTACGGCTCGCCGTTCAAGTACTTCGCCCACGGCGCCGCCGCGGCCGAGGTGGAGGTGGACGGCTTCACCGGCGCGTACCGCATCCGGCGGGTGGACATCGTGCACGACGTCGGCGACAGCCTGTCCCCGATGATCGACATCGGTCAGGTCGAGGGCGGTTTCGTGCAGGGCGCGGGCTGGCTGACCCTGGAGGACCTGCGCTGGGACGCCGGCGACGGGCCGCACCGCGGCCGTCTCCTGACGCAGGCGGCGAGCACGTACAAGCTGCCGAGCTTCTCCGAGATGCCCGAGGAGTTCCACGTCACGCTCCTTCAGAACGCCGGCGAGGAGGGCGCGGTCTACGGGTCGAAGGCGGTGGGCGAGCCTCCGCTGATGCTGGCCTTCTCGGTACGGGAGGCGCTGCGGCAGGCCGCCGCCGCGTTCGGTCCGGGCGGGACCAGTGTCGAACTGGCCTCGCCCGCGACGCCGGAGGCGGTGTACTGGGCGATCGAGACGGCGCGCGACAGGGCCCGGACCGGTGCGGAAGCGCTGAGCGGTGCCTGACATGACGTGGTTCGCCGCGGTCGCGCGGTTGCGGGCACACCGGGAGTCCGGCGTGCTCGTGACCGTCGCGACCGTGCGCGGCCACGCCCCGCGCGACGCCGGCGCGAAGCTCGTGGTGGGACGGACCGAGACCTGGGGCTCGATCGGCGGCGGCAACGTGGAGGCCGTCGCGATCGACCGGGCCCGGGAGATGATCGCCGCGTCCGAGGCGGAGCCGGAGCTGCTCGATTTCGCCCTGAACGACAAGGTGACCAACCGGCACGGCGTGCAGTGCTGCGGCGGCACGGTCTCGGTGCTGCTCGAACCGCTGCCGGTGGTACGGGCGGTGGCGATCTTCGGCGTCGGGCACGTCGGCCTCGAACTGGCCCGGATCCTGGCCCGTCAGGACCTCGACCTCCATCTGATCGACAGCCGCGCCGACACCCTCGCCGAGGAGCGGCTCGACGTGCTCGCGGACGCGGTGGCGCAGGTGCGCGTGCACCACACGCCGCTGCTGCCCGAGGAGGTCCTGGAGGAGCTGCCGCCCGGCACCCACGTCCTGATCATGACCCATGACCACGCCGAGGACGCCGCCCTGTGCGACGCCGCCCTGCGGGCGCCGCACCTCGGCTCCATCGGTCTGATCGGGTCGGCGGCCAAGTGGGCGAGGTTCCGCAAGCGCCTCTCCACCGAGGGCGGTCACGACGAGGCCGTCATCGGCCGGATCAAGACCCCGATCGGTCTCGCCGACATCACCGGCAAGGAACCGGCGACGATCGCGGTGAGCGTGGCCGCCGATCTGCTGCGCACCTTCGAGACCGAAGGCGCCTGAGGGTGCCCCGCACATGCGCGTGCGCATGTGCGGGGCACCCTGGCGTCAGGAGCGGCTACAGGCCGCCGGTGTACAGCAGCTTGTTGGGGGTGCCGCCGCTGACGTTGGTCAGGAGGCCCTTCGTCGTGTTGTCGAGGATCCACCCGGCGACCTCGGCCGGGGCTGCCGTGGGGTGCTCGGCCTTGTAGAGCGCGGCGACGCCGGCGACGTGCGGGGCGGCCATGGAGGTGCCGTTCTCGGCGACGGAGCCGCCGCCGATCCGCGCCGAGACGATGGCCTGGCCGGGTGCGAAGAGTTCGACGCACGGGCCGTAGTTGGAGAAGGAGGCCTCCTCGTCCCAGATGGTGGAGGCCGCGACGGTGAGCGCGCCCGACGCCGACGCGGGCGAGACGTTGCAGGCGTCCTTCGAGGAGTTCCCCGCCGCGATGACGGGCAGCACGCCGGCGTTGTAGAGCGCCGTGGCGGCGTCGTTCAGGGCCGCCGACCGGTCCCCGCCCAGGGAGCCGTTCAGGACCGCCGGCTGCTTGGCGTTCCTGGCGACCCAGTCGAGTCCGGCGATCATGCCCGAGTACGCACCGCGCCCGTCGCAGCCGAGGACCCGGACGCTCACCAGACCGGCCTTGCGGGCGACCCCGTACGTCTTGCCGGCGACCGTGCCCGCGACGTGCGTGCCGTGGCCGTTGCAGTCCTGGCCGAACCGTCCGTCGCCCATCGCGTCGAAGCCGAAGGTGGCGCGGCCGCCGAACTCGTCGTGCTGGTAGTCGATGCCGGTGTCGAGGATGTACGCGGTCACCCCGGCGCCGTTGCCGCGGGTGGTGAAGTCGTTGTCGAGCGGCAGGTTCCACTGGTTGATCCGGTCCAGGCCCCAGGAGGCGGCCGGGCTCCGGTTCTCCGGCGGCGTGGCCGGCTGGGGCGGCGCGAGCGCCACCGCGTCCTCCTCGACCGACGTCACCCCCGGGGTCTTCCTGACGATCGCCAGCTGAGACTCGGTCAGCGGGGCCGCGAACCCGTTGATGGCCTTCTCGTAGACGAACGTGGGCCTGAGGTTCAGCTTCCGGGCGGCCTCGGCGGCGTCGACCGTCCTGTCGAGGGTCACGATGTACTTGCCGGGCACCGCGTCGGCGGCGGTGACGAGCGGGGCCGGGGTCGGCTCCGGTCCGGCGGCGGCCCCGGACGCCGTCGGGGCGGTGACGGCGAGGGCGGTCAGGGCGGCGCTCGCGAGAGCGAGTCTGGTAGGTGTATTCATGCCGGTGAGGGCACCATGCAGAAACGATCAGGACCTACGACATTTCTGAGCGATTCCGATCGATTCCAACGGATGACGCACAGATCACCGCCCCTTTGCTCCACTGGTGTCACGATTTCGTCGTACCCGAGATGTCAGGAGACCCCGCATGGCGATCCAGCGGATGGACAACGTCCTCATCGTCGTCGAAGACCTCGACGCCGTCGTGTCGTTCTTCGTCGAGCTCGGCATGGAGCTGGAGGGCAGGATGCCCGTCGAGGGGCGATGGGTGGACCGGGTCATCGGGATCGACGACTCCCGGCAGGACATCGCCATGCTGCGGACCCCGGACGGCCACGGGAAGATCGAGCTGGCGAAGTTCCACACCCCGAAGGCGATCGGCGGCGGGCCGCGGGACGCGCCGGTGAACACGCCGGGCATCCGGCGCGTCATGTTCGCCGTCGACGACGTCGACGCGACCGTCACCCGCCTGCGCGCCTCCCACGGCGCCGAGCTCGTCGGCGAGGTGGTGCGGTACGAGGACGTCTACCGGCTCTGCTACCTCCGCGGCCCCGAGGGCATCGTCGTCGGACTGGCCGAAGAGCTCGGCTGAGCCGCTGCCGACCGTGCGGGAATCACTGGCGCCCCGCACCGGAGTTGTGTTCTCCTGAACGCATGAGCCTTCTCGTGACGCGCCGACACGTGGACTACGTGCGCGTCACGACCATGGCGTGTTCCCGCTGACACCGAGGCCTCGACCCGGCGTCCGGACACCGACGCACACGCCCCCACGACTCCTGGGCGCCCCCTGACGGCCTCGTCCTGCCTTCACACCCTTTCACCTCAGCAGGAGGAGACGCATGAGCGTCCATGACACCACCCATGCCCCCGAGGCCGCCCGCGAGGCGGTCGACGTCGATCCGGAGCTCTTCGCCACGGAGTGGGAGAAGTGGCACCGGGACAAGGACGCTCGGCTCGCCTCGGCGCACGGCTTCCTCGCGATCACCGGTCTGCACTGGCTGTCCGCCGAACCACAGGGCTTCCCCGGTGTGCCGGGTACCTGGTCGACGGGCCCCGAAGGCGTCGTCGTGGAGCTCGACGAGGGCACCGAACTCGTCGTCGACGGCGTGGCCGTACGAGGCCGGCACCTCTTCGGCGTCATCCCGGAGCGCGGCGGTGTCGACGCCGTCTGGGGCGACACCGTGATCGAGGTCGCCAAGCGCGGCGGCAACGACATCATCCGCCCGCGGCACCCCGAGCACCCGCTGCGGGTCGCCTTCACCGGCACGCCCGCGTACGAGCCCGATCCGCGCTGGGTGGTCACCGGCCGGTACGAGGTCTTCGACGCGCCCCGGCCGACGACGGTCGGCGCCTCGGTGGAGGGTCTCCAGCACGTGTACGACGCTCCGGGGCGCGTCGTCTTCCCGCTGGGCGGACGGGAGTTGAGCCTGACCGCGTTCAACGGGCACGCGCCCGGCAGCCTCACGCTGCTGTTCACCGACGAGACCTCGGGCGTCACCACGTACGCGGCCAACCGGAACCTCACGGTGGAGGCCCCCGGGCCCGACGGCACCGTCGTGCTCGACTTCAACCGCGCGGTCAACCTGCCCTGCGCCTACACCGACTTCGCGACCTGCCCGCTGCCGCCGGCCGAGAACCGGCTGCCCGTCGCGGTCGAGGCCGGCGAGCGGATCCCCCACGAGCGCGGCCCGGTCGACTAGGACCTGTCCGACCCTGATCCGCCGGACAGGCCCTGGCGGGGCCCGCCGGCGGTGTCGCCGTGGAGTGCCGCCACGACGTGACGGCGTCGTGGCAACCCTGTGGCGATCCCGTCCGCTTCCCGGCGGCGCGGCCCCGACTCGCCTGGCATCCCGGGACACGGCCCCGCCGCCGGCGCGTTCCGTTTCTCGCCAGGACGCGCAAGGACTCCCAAGGACAGGTTCCCCATGGGCATTTCCCGCACCCTCAGCGTCGACGAAGCACTGCCACGGCTGCCCGAGCTGAACGTGGTCGACGTCCGGACCCCCGGCGAGTTCGCCTCCGGCCGCCTGCCGGGTGCCGTCAACATCCCCTTCGAGCGCATCGACGGCAGCCTGGCGGAGCTGCGGCAGGCCGCCGAGAGCGGGCCGCTGCTCCTGGTGTGCGCCTCCGGCGCCCGCTCCGGCAAGGGCGCCGCGGTCCTCGCCGCCCACGGGATCGCCGCCGCGAGCCTCACCGGCGGCACCCGCGCCTGGGCCGACGCCGGGCACGGGCCCGAGTACCCGCCCGGCCCCGCACGAGCGGTCTGGGGGATGGAGCGTCAGGTGCGGTTCACCGCCGGAACCCTCGTACTGCTCGGCCTGGTCCTCGGGCTGCTCGTGCATCCGGCGTTCCGGTTCCTGTCGGCGGCGATCGCGGGAGGTCTGGTGTTCTCCGCGCTCACCGACACCTGCGGCATGGCGGTGGTCCTGGGCCGGCTTCCTTTCAACCGGCGCGGCCAGGGACTTCCGTACCTCCGGACCGGATGCGGCCGAGCAGCGCGGTGAGGAGGACCGCCGTCAGGGTTCCGGCGACGACGCCGCTGCCCAGGATCGTGCGGGCCCAGCCGGGGAACCCCGCGTACAGGTCCGGGCTGAGCAGCGGGAGCAGTCCCGCGGTGAGCGCGAGCGCGGCCGTCAGCGAGCCCGTGCCCGTACCGGACAGATCGGCGCGGCGGAGCATCTCGACGCCCATGACGGCGATCACGGCGTAGACGACGAGAGCCGAGCCGCCGACGACCGCTTCGGGTATGCCCGCCAGTGCCCGGGAGACGGGCGTGGCCAGGCCGAGGACGACCAGGAGCGCTCCGGCGCCGGCGGTCACGAAGCGGCTGCGGACCCCGGTGAGCCGGCCGATGCCGATGTTCTCGGCGCTGGTGGCCATCAGGGAGGTGCCGAACAGGCCGCCGACCAGGGAGACCAGGGCATCGGCGCGGGCGACGCGCGGAACGTCCCGCTCGGGAGCCGGAGTCCGGCCCACGGTCTCGCTGTTGAGCACGGTCTGTCCGGTGATCTCGGCCAGCGTGGTGAGGCTGAACACGAGCAGCGGAAGCGCGGCCACCAGGTCGAACCGGGGCGTGCCGAAGGGCAGGAGCACGGGCAGCGCGAAGCCGCTGCCGGCGGCCGGGCCGAAGGAGCCCAGGCCGGTCCCCGCCGCGATGGCGGTTCCCGCCGCCATTCCGATGAGGACGGAGGTCTGTCGCCAGACGCCGCGCAGGAACACGTACGCGGCGACGGTCGCCGCCACCGTGAGCGCGGCGAGAAGCACCGCGCTCGGCTCCCCCGTACCGTCGGGACCGGTGACGAGCCGGGCGGCGACCCGGATCATCGCGATCCCGATGAGCAGCACGGTCACGCCCATGACCAGGGGCGGGAAGAGCCGTACGACACGGGCGTACACGGGAAGGACCGCGAGCAGCAGTCCGGCGGCCAGGAGGACGGCGCCGGTGGCGGTCGCCGGCCCGTGCTCCTGGGCGATCTGGAGGAACAGCGCGGTCGCCGCGCCGCCGGGCAGCATCACGAACGGCAGGCGGCCGCCGATCCGCCAGGCGCCGAGGGACTGGAGCAGGGCGCCCGCGCCGCACAGCAGCAGGACGGTGCTGAGCAGCGAGGCCGTCGCGCCGGGCGACGTCTTCAGGCTGCCGGCGACGAGGAAGACGGTGGAGACCGGGGCGGCGATCATCGCCAGGACGTGCTGGGCCGCGAGGGGGGCCAGGCGCCGGAACGGGACGTGTGCGTCGACGTCCTCGGTCCCGGGCCGGTCGGTGGTTCCGACGGCGGTCGTCATGCCGTCGCCTCCAGCCACGGGATGTCGGCCGCGGTGTAGCGGTAGGCGCGGAAGACGGCGTTGGGCTCGGACGGGAAGAGGCCGCGGACCTCGCTCTCGCCGTAGCCGGCGAAGTACGGGACGACGTACTCCCAGCACAGGTAGCCGTCCTTCGTCACCTCGAAGAGGCGGCCGGACGGGGAGTCGGTGACGAGCGTGTTGCCGTTCGGCAGGCGCTGCGCCGAGCCCATGAAGGGTGCGAAGAAGAACTCGCGGGCCGGGTCGTGGTACTCCCACACGATCTCGCCGTCGGTCCGGTCGATCTCGATGACGCGGGAGTAGGGGACGTCCTGGCCGGGCCGGAAGACGCCGTTGTCGAAGACGAGGAGCCGGCCGTCGTCCAGTTCGGTGGGCGCGTGCTGCTGGCTGACGGTGCCGGGGCGGCTGCGCCAGAGGATCTCGCCGGTGTCGCGGCTGATGACGACGACGGCCGAGACGCTCCGCAGGCTCGCGAGGATGTTGCCGTCCCGCAGGGGCGTGACGCTGTTGATCAGCGGCCAGTGCTCGCGGGCGTAGGCCTCGTGCAGCGGGAAGGAGTCGCGGTCGAGGTGCTCGGCGGCGCGCCAGGACCACAGGAGTTCGCCGTCGGGGCCGACCTCCTTGATGGTGTCGGCCCAGACGAGGCCGCCCTCGGCCCCGGAGCCGGGCACTCCGCCGCGTACCGCCGCGGCCTCGGCCCCGGCGAGGGGTTCCAGGGCGGTGTAGAGGATGCGGCCGTCGTCGAGGTGGTGGGCGTCGTGGTGCTGGAGGGGGTCCCGGTGCTCGCTCAACACGGTTCCGTCGGGTGCCGCGCGGAGCATGACGCCGCCCCGGTACTTGTGCCACATCGGGAAGAGGGCCTTCTCCCCCGGGAGGACGCCGTTGTGGGCGAGGGTGCCGTCGGCGAGGAGCCGGGCGTGGCGGCCGGGGCGGTACGGCAGGTCCCACCGGTGGACGGTGCGGCCGTGGAGGTCGATCAGATGGACCTCGCCGGTGCCGGTGAGCGGTGCGTAGAGGGTGTAGCCCTCGGACGCGGCCGTCTCGTCGAGGGCGATGAGGCCGGTGGGACGTCGGCGGCGTGAGTTCTGGTCGATCGGGGGCACGTCGGAGCTCCTTCTTCAAACTTTCTTTGATGAGAACAACCGACTTTGACGTTAGAGACGTTGTGTGACGGGCGTGTGTCGGGAGTACGAAACCGTCTCCGGGCTCCGACCTACCGCCGCGTAGGGTGCGGTCATGCATCACGGGGCGGGAAAGGACGGGACATCCATGGAGGCCACGAACACACCGCGGGTGGGTGCCGCCGTGCGCCGCCGGCGGC
>NZ_MWIG01000448.1:0-152 GCF_002156145.1 Streptomyces sp. NRRL B-24572
CCGGCTGCTGGGGTGCGCTCCTCCTCGCCTGTCTCTCCTTCACCCCGTCCCTGCTGCCTCGCGGCGGGGTGCTCCAGGGATTGATCTGCGGCATCAGCGCGGCCATCGGCTACGGGCTCGGCGTGATGGTGGCCTACGTGTGGCGCGCGTTC
>NZ_MWIG01000448.1:189-6313 GCF_002156145.1 Streptomyces sp. NRRL B-24572
CTGGCTCCTCCTGCTCGCGGGCCGGGGGCTGCGCCGCCTGTACCGCCGGCTCGCCCGTCTCCTCCGCCGCTGGATCGGGCCGCGCGCGGCGCGCGTGGTCGGCTGGGTCGTCGTGGCGGGCCTGGCCTGGGCCGTCGTCAGCGGCGTACTGCTTGCCGGCTTCGTGAACGCGACCAACGAGGCGTTCTCGCTGCGGGACAACGAGACGCCCGAAGGCGTGCACCAGCCCACCACCACCCTGCGCTCCGGCGGGCCCGGTTCGCTGGTCCCGTGGGACACGCTGGGCTACCAGGGCCGGGCCTTCACCGGCAGCGGGCCGTCGGCCCGGGACATCGGCGCGTTCACCCACCGCCCGGCACTTGAGCCCGTACGGGCGTACGCGGGGCTCCAGACCGCCGACGACACGGAGGCGCGCGCCGAGCGGGCCGTCGCGGACCTCCAGCGGGCCGGCGGCTTCGAGCGCGCACGCCTGCTCGTCATGACGACCACGGGAAGCGGCTGGGTCGACCCCGCCGCCGTGGACTCGTTCGAGTACCTCGGCGGCGGCGACTCCGCCACCGTGGCGATGCAGTACTCGTACCTGCCGTCGTGGCTCTCCTACCTCGTGGACCAGTCCAAGGCGCGCGAGGCCGGTCGGGAGCTCTTCGACGCGGTCTACGACGTCTGGTCCAAGCTGCCCCAGGACCAGCGCCCGCAGCTGTTCGTCGCCGGCGAGAGCCTGGGGTCGTTCGGCGGCGAGACGGCCTTCAGCGGAGAGTACGACCTGCGCAACCGCACCGCCGGGACCCTGTTCGCCGGTCCGCCGAACTTCAACACCCTGTTCCGCGAGTTCAGTGATCACCGCGACGCGGGAAGTCCGGAGATCGAGCCCGTCTACAAGGAGGGCCGGACCGTACGGTTCACCGACGAACCGACCGCCGGGATCCCTCCGGAGGGCGCGCAGTGGAACGGCACGCGGGTGCTGTACCTGATGCACCCGTCCGATCCGATCGTCTGGTGGAGCCCGAATCTGGCGTTCTCCGAACCCGACTGGATCGGCCAGGCGCCCGGCAGCGACGTGCTGGAAGGGATGGTCTGGATCCCCTTCGTGACCTTCTGGCAGGTCACCGCCGACCTGCCGTTCTCCACGGGCGTGCCGGACGGGCACGGTCACACGTACAAGGCCGCGTACGTCGACGGCTGGAACGCCGTCATGAGGCCTTCGGGCTTCGCTCCGCAGGACCTGGACCGACTGCGGGACATCATCCAGCCGGCCGGCTGAGCCCCCTGTGCCCGACGCGGTCGCCCGGTCAGCGCAGCAGGAAGCCGACGAGGTAGCCGAGCGCGTTGACCGCCCAGTGCAGGCCCATGGGCGCCAGCAGACTGCCGCTGCGGCGGCGCAGTTCGCAGAACAGGACGCCCGCCGCCGCCGTGAACAGGACGGCGGCCGCGATCGCGAGGGCGGCGCCGAGCGCGGAGTCGCCGACGACGCTCGTCAGCGCGGGTTTCGCCGCCGCCAGGTGGAGGGACGGCAGGACGTGCCACAGACCGAACAGCAGACTCGACACGGTGGTCGCCCAGACCGTCCCACGGGCTCGGCGCACCAGCCCGTAGAGCACTCCGCGGAAGGCGATCTCCTCCACCAGGACGGTACCGACGGGGACCACCACGAGAACGCGCGCCGCCAGCTCGCTCCCGGTCATCCCGTCGTACCGCCGGTCCTCGAACAGCGAGCGGGTGTCCGGCAGCAGCGCTCCGACGGCGTAGACGAGTCCGACGAGGCCGATCAGGACCAGCGCCCATCTCGCACCCCGGGCCAGTGTCCCGCGTGCCAGTCCCGCGTCCGCCAGGGTGCCGCCCGACCAGCGGAGCACACCGAGGAGCAGGGCGCTGACCGCGACGGCCGTCACCAGGCGGAGCGGTCCGGTCCAGCGGTGCAGCAACAGGTTGGCCCCGACGAGAACGGCGACCACGAGGCCGACGGCCGGCCAGGTACCGATCGTCCCGCGCCACCGGCTCCGCGCCGGGTCGCCCGCGGTGGGACGCGCTCGTACCGCGGGCCGCTCGGCATCGTCGGGATCGTGGCGGGGCACCGGGGTGAGTCCGTCCGTGACGGTCAGCGGTCGTGCTTGAGCGAGTCCCTGATGCCTTCGGCCCGGTGGCGAACGTTCGTCATCGTCTTACGGATCTTGGCCTTCATCTGGTCCGTCCTGCCCTCGGCCTCCAGGCGCTCGTGGCCGGTGAGCTTCCCGGTGATCTCCTTGATCCTGCCCTTGGCCTTCTCCATGCCGGTGTTCATGCCCGTGGTCCTTCCGTCGGGTCGGTTCCCACCCTCCACGCTAGGGTTGCGCGGCCCAGGGTGCTCGTCGACGGGTGGCCTCGGTCGTGTCCACGGGCCGGAGGCCGTCCCGGACCGTGGTCAGGCCAGTACGCGGAGGGCCGCGGGCCTCGCCCTGAGGGTGACCGGCAGGGTCGCGTCGACCTCGCCGTCCGCGCCGTACGGCAGGGGGCGGTCGGCTTCGATGCGGACCTCCTCGCCGCGCAGGATCTCGACCTGAGGGCGCTTCACGTGCGCGCCCGTCTTCAGTTCGTTCATCATGGCGAAGAAGAGCCGCTTGGGCGCCTCCTTGATCACCACGACGTCGAGGAGTCCGTCGTCGACCCGCGCGTCCGGCGCGATGTTCCTCCCGAAGCCGTAGAAGCCGGAGTTGGCCGCGACCACGGTGTAGCCGGTGCGCTCGTGCCGGACCCCGTCGATCGTGATGCGGTACGCGGCGGGCTTCCAGGCGAGGACCGCCCGGAGGCCGCCGGCGTAGTAGGAGGCCGCGCCGCGCAGCAGGCGGGAGTCGTTGGCGTGGCGGTTGGCCACCGCGTCGACACCCGCGTACACGCTGCCGAGGACGTGGATCCCCTTGTGCCTGGCGGACTCCACCTCGATGGTGTCGACGGCCCGCGGTTCGCCGTCGAGCAGCACCTTGGCGAGGCCCGGCGCGTCGGTGGGAAGTCCCAGGGCGCGCGCGAAGTCGTTGCCGCGGCCCGCGGGGACCAGGCCGAAGACCGTGTCCGTGCCGCTGAGCGCGCCGCCGACGGTGCCGGCCATGCCGTCACCGCCGACGGCGAGCACGATGTGCCCCTTGGCCCCGGCCTCCCGGGCGAGTTCCTGTGCGTGTTCCAGGCTGCGGCTGTAGACGGTGTCGAGCCGCGCGCCCGCCTCCCGCAGCAGCCGGGCCAGCGGGAGCAGGCCCGCCGTGCCGCTGGAACCCCCTGCGGTGGGGTTGACGACGGCGGTGAACTGTCGCATGGATCTGGCCTCCGGGCGGCAGAAGGAGAGGTTCGGGAGGGAGGGGTGCAGGGGGCGGTGCTCAGCGGACGGGGATCAGGACCCCGGGGCTGAGCACTCCGGACGGGTCGATCTCGGCCTTGACGGCCTGGAGCATGCGGATGCCGAGGGGGCCGATCTCGCGGGCGTACCAGTCGCGGTGGTCGGTGCCGACGCCGTGGTGGTGGCTGATGGTGCCGCCCGCCGCCAGGATCGCGTCGTTGGCCGCCCGCTTCACCGGCGCCCAGTGCGCGACGGCGTCCTCGCCCTGCGCGGAGACGACGGTGAAGTACAGCGAGGCGCCGTTCTCGTACGTGTGGGAGATGTGGCACATGACGAGCGGCGGGGTGCCGGCCTCGGTGAGGGCGGCGGTCAGCGCGGAGCGTACCGCCGTGTACAGGCCGGGGATCGCGGACCAGAAGGCGGCCGTCTCCAGCGTCTCGGCGAACGCGCCGGCGTCGAGGAGCGCGTCGCGCAGGTAGGGCGCGTTGTAACGGCCGTGCTCCCACTTGTCGCCGGCCTCCTCACCGATGAACTCTCCGTCGCAGGCGAGGAGGACCTCACGGGCGGCGGCGCGCCGGGCGGCCGTCTCCTGCTCGGTGCCCTCGAAGCCGACGATGGCCATGCAGCCCGGGTTCTCGGGGAGTTCGGTGTTGCCGATGGCGTCCGGCTGTGCGAGGCCGATGAAGGTCTCCGACTCGTCGGACAGGCGCAGCACGGTGGGCCGGGGGCCGTCCTGGGCGAGTCGGCGCAGGGCCGCCGTGCCCGCCTCGAAGGAGGCGAAGCGCCAGCCCTCGTAGATCCGCTTCTGCGGCAGCGGGCGGATGCGTACGGTCACGGACGTGATCACGCCGAGGGCGCCTTCGGAGCCGAGGATCAGCTGGCGCAGATCGGGTCCGGCCGCGGAGCGCGGGGCCCGGCCGCTCCACAGCGTGCCTTCGGGGGTGGCGACCTTCAGGCCGAGGACCATCTCGTCGAAGCGGCCGTATCCGGCCGAGGCCTGGCCGCTGGAGCGGGCCGCGGCGAAGCCGCCGATGGACGCCCATTCGAAGGACTGCGGGAAGTGACCGAGCGTCCAGCCCCGCTCGTTGAGCAGCGCCTCGCACTGGGGGCCGCGCAGGCCGGGGTGCAGGGTGGCGGTGCGCGACACCTCGTCGAGGGCGAGGAGCTGGTCGAGGCGGCGCAGGTCGAGGGCGACGAAGGGCCGCTTGGTGGTGGGCGCGAGGCCGCCGACGACGGAGGTGCCGCCGCCGAACGGGACGGCGGACAGGCCGTGTTCGGCGCAGGCCGCGAGGACGGCGAGGACCTCGTCGTGGCTGCCGGGGAGGACGACGGCGGCCGGGATGTCGTCGACCTCGCCGGCGCGGATGCGCAGGAGGTCGGGGGTCGACTTGCCCCGGGTGTGCCGGATGCGGCTCTCGGCGTCGTCCCGCACGCCGTCCGGTGCGGAGACGGCGGCGCGCAGGGCTGCGCTCGCCTCGTCGGTCAGTGCCGGGGCGGGCACGTCGATGTCGGCGAGGGCGGACGGGCCGCTCTCGCGCGGCGTGACGCCGAGCAGGTCCCGCAGCAGGCCGGTGACCGATTCGGGCAGGGGTGCCGCCTTGGCCGGGTCGCCCCAGCCGCTCCACAACATGTCCACTTCGAGAGGTTCCTCACGGTCTGTTTCACGGACGGCGCTGCCGCTCGGCCTGCGCTGGTATTACACTGTGACAGATGACGCCCATTCGTCACAACCATGCGGACACAGATCCCGTACTCGACGCCGCACGCGACTGCGTGCTCGCCGTCGGCGTACGGCGAACCACCCTCACCGACGTCGCCCGGCGGGCCGGCGTGTCCCGGATGACGCTGTACCGGCGCTGGCCCGATGTGCGCAGTCTCGTCGGCGACCTGATGACCCGTGAGTGGATCGCCGTCGCCGCCGGCGCCATGCCGCTCGACGAGGACGACCGGCCCCAGCGGGAACGGATCGTCGAGGGGTTGGTGGCGGGGGTCGCCGCGTTCCGGGCCCACCCGCTGTTCCAGAAGATCCTCGACGTCGACCCCGAGCTGCTGCTGCCGTACGTCCTCGACCGGCGGGGCGCCAGCCAGGACGCCCTGCTCGGGCTCCTCGTCACGGCGCTGGACGAAGGGCACGAGGACGGTTCCGTACGCCGGGTCCACGCCGATCTGCAGGCCCGGTCCCTGCTGCTCGTCGTCCAGTCCTTCACGCTCTCGCTGCGCACCATGGCCGACGAGACCGATCCCGAACTGAGCGAAGCCGCCTTCCTCGACGAGCTGCGCACCCTCCTGGAGAGGACCCTCACGCCATGAAGCCCGTGAAGCCCACGAGCGGCACCGCCCTGCCCGGCTCCTCGCTGAACTCCGAGCGGCGCCGGCGCGAACTGGACCGGCTCGCCGACGGCGAGATCGTCGACGTCCTCGTCGTCGGGCTCGGCGCCACCGGAGCCGGAGCCGCGCTCGACGCCGCCACCCGCGGGCTCAGCGTCGCCGCGATCGACGCCCACGACCTCGCGTTCGGCACCTCCCGCTGGAGCTCCAAACTGATCCACGGCGGACTGCGCTACCTCGCCTCGGGACAGCTCGACGTCGCCCACGAGAGCGCCGTCGAACGCGGCATCCTCATGGAGCGCACCGCCCCCCACCTCGTGCGCGCCCAGCCCTTCGTGCTCCCCCTCACCCCGCTCGTCAGCCGCGGCCAAGTTTGGAGCTCCAGCGGGAGGTGCCGAACGCGAGGTCGTGGGCGTCGATCGCGGCGACGCTGAGCCCGCGGGTGGCGGCGTCGAGCGCGGCTCCGGCTCCGGTGGCGCCGAGCCCGACGACGAG
>NZ_MWIG01000449.1:0-9530 GCF_002156145.1 Streptomyces sp. NRRL B-24572
CGCCGGATCCGGCGACCGCGGCGGCGATCGTGGCGCGGTGTGCGCGGGTGCGGCCGGAGATCGCGGGCGCCCGGGTCCTCGGCCACCTGGTGGGCCTGCGGCCCGCGCGGGCGGGCGGGGTGCGGATCGAGGCGGTGACGCTGCCGGACGGTGGACGGCTCGTCCACAACTACGGGCACGGCGGCGCGGGGGTGACGGTCGCCTGGGGCTGTGCGGACGCGGCGACGGAGCTGGCGACGGCGATGCCCTGACGACCGTGGGGCAGGACCGGGACGCCTGCGGGGCGGTTGCTGTCCTTTCGGATGGCAACCGCCCCGCGCGACGTACCGCTTCCTACTTCCAGAGCGGCGGCCTGCTGTTGTCGTCCGCGTCGGCGCACTGCTTGGCCCGGCGCTCGAGGGCGTCGGCGTGGGCGAGGGCCTTGCGGGCCTCGGTCCGGGCGCCGTCCCTCTTGAGCCGGGCCGCGCGGTCGCGCTCCTTGCGGGCCTCCGCCCGCAGCTTGGTGACGTTGCAGGTGATGGGCTTGGCGGCGGCCGGCTCGGCGGTCGCCGCCTGTCCGAGCAGCACGCCCCCGGCGAGCAGCGTCGTGGCGAGCAGGGCCGTCAGGGTACGGCGTGCGGGCTTGGTGCGGCGCATGATGGTTCTCCAACTCCAGGGCCTCGTGGGCCCGTTCGAGGCATGGTCAGTACCAGCAGGTAACTTTACCTCGGCAAACATCGGGATCACGCCGCGCCGGGCCGGGGGCACCCGATCGTCAACACTCCTCCACAGGAATCCCACTGACGAGGTGATAGGTCGCCCGCGCGTCCAGGAGCAGCGGGACGAGGGCGCGCTGGGACTGGCGCAGCGGCACGAAGGCACCTGCGCCCTCTGCCCTCACGGTCACGCCGTGCAGGGCGAGTTCGTCGCCCACCTCGGCGTACTGGGCGGCGTCCAGGCGGTAGCCGCAGGGCGGGTCGGCGAGGATCTCCGCCGGCTCGGCCGGGTCGTTGTCGGCGCCGCCGAGGTAGACCGGACCCCGGTCGGCGAGGCCGGCGCCGCGGGCGAGGGCGGTGGCCGCCGTGAGCGGCCCGCGCCGCTCGTCCAGGTAGGCGAAGGCCCCCTTCAGAGCGGCGTGCTGGGTGGCGACGCGACGCCGGTGGTTGAGGGCCGGGTCGTCCTTCTCCGCCTGGTCGAAGGCGTTCACACGGGTCTCGACGAGCAGTCCGACGGAGTGCTTGATGCCGGCCGTGTTGCGCAGGATCCGCTCCTGGCCGTCACCGGCGACCTGCTTGACCGGCTCCCCCGTGAGCGGGTCGGTCCAGATGCCGTAGACGCCGCTGCTGTAGCCGGAGAGCCCGGCGGCGGGCCGGACGTAGGACTCCGAGAGCGTCCGGGACTCGTCGTGGACGTGCGGGTCGGCGTCGAGGCTGCGGGGCCAGAGGGCGAGGAGGTCCTTGTCGTAGTAGCGGGGAGTGGCGCCGTACTCGTGGAGGTCGTAGACGAGTGCGGGCTTCCGGTCGCGGATGACGGCGGCGATCGCGCGCGCCTCGGCGGTCCGCAGGGCGAGGTGGTCGCGGTTGACGTCGACGCCGTCGCCGTTGCCTCGGGTGTCGGCCTCCCTGCCGTCGGGGTTCGCGGTGGGGACGACGAGGAGGGTGGTGCGGGCGAGGAAGCGCAGGGTCTCCTTGTCCCGGGCGTACGCGAGGTCGCGCACCGTGCTCAGACAGGTCTCCCGGCCGGCCGGTTCGTCGCCGTGCTGGCTGCAGACGAGCAGGACGGTCGTGCTGCCCGCGCCGAGGGTGGCGAGCCGCAGCGGGCGGCCCTGACCGGTGACGCCGATCTCGCGCAGCGCCACCCGGTCGCTCCCCCGCTGGACGGCCGAGAGGAACTCCCCCTCCTCGGCCTCGGTGGTCCAGCGGGCGCCCCGGCTCTCCTCGAAGCCGGTGCGCGGGAGGGCCTGCGCGGGCGCGCTGTCCGCCGCCTTGGCGGGGACGGTGACGAGCGGCAGGGCGAGGGCGGCGGCGCCCATCACGAGGGCGAGCGCCCGGCGGGAACTCCGCTGACGGGCAAGGGGGTTCACCGGTCCTCCCCGGGCAGGCGCGGTCCGGTGACGGCGGCCGGCGGCACGGGACCGGTCAGGGACGGGACATCGGTCGGCGAGGGCAGGGCCGGGGCCGGGGCCGGTCCCGTCGTCGCCCGGTCGAACGCCCCGGCGCCCCCGACGAGGGGCAGCTTCGCCCAGGTGCGGGCGAGGTCGAGGGTGAGGGTCGGGGTGGTCGACGGAGGGTCGAGGAGGTCCTTGTCGGTGCCGCCGACGATCAGGGCGAGCCGGTGGCCGGCCGGGACGACGTGGTCCGTCGGGGCGAGGTCCAGGGTCAGGGTGTACGCCCTGCCGGGGATCAGCGGGCGCTCCTCTCGCGGGTCGGCCCAGGTGCCGAGGTCGGCCCAGCCCCGGCTGACGACGTTGTACGCGACGTCCGTCGTGCGGGCGGCGGTCTCCTTGAAGCAGGCGCTGTCGCCCGCCGTGCTCGCGCCCCAGCAGCTGCGGTCGGTGAGGGTGGTGATGCCCTCGCCGGCGGCCCCGTAGTCCCGGATCCTGTCGGGTCCGAGGTCGACCAGGACGGCGGAGAGGTGCGCGGTGGAGGTGGTGGGGGTCGCGGTGACCGTCACCTTCGAGGAGCCGGAGATCCGCAGGTCCCGGGAGAGCGGGCGGGTGACGAACCCGGCCTTCTCGGGGGTGGCGTCGTCGATCCGGGCCGCCCAGTCCAGCTCGCCCAGGGCCGGGTCGTCGGTGAAGGTCGCGGTGGAGCCGGGGGCGGCGGGTGCGCGGCCGAGGACACCGGGTCCTGCGGCGGCTCCGGCGGCGGGGCGCAGGGTGGTGGTCGCGGTGGCGCGCGCCGGCCACTGCCGGTCGGTGGTCCAGACGTCCGGGGCGCGCTCGATGTCGGCGACGGGCTCGCGGTCGACGCCGTTGTCGTAGCCGAGGAGGTAGTGGTCGAACCAGCGGTGCAGGGTGCGGACCCAGTCGGCGCGCCGGAAGTCGAAGGGGTCGACGTGGCCGGTCTGGGAGAGCCAGATCTTCCGCTCGACGCCGTGGGCGGCGAGCGCGTCCCACCACTGGCCGTAGTGACCGGCGCGGACGTTGAGGTCCTGCTGCCCGTGTACGACGAAGACGCTGGCCCTGACCTTGCCGGCGTCCTTCACGTAGTCGCGCTCGGTCCAGGCCGGGGTCCAGTCGCCGCTGTAGGGGGTGCCCGCGGTGACCCGGTCCTGGACGGCGCCGCAGCGGCCCTGCGCCTCGGGGCTGCTCACGTACCCGGAGAGCCAGCTCGGATTGGAGTTGTAGAGCGGGGCGCCCTGCGAGTGGAAGTAGTCGTACCAGGAGGAGATCGCGGCGATCGGAACGATCGTTTTCAGCCCTTCGACGCCGGTGGCGGCGACGCCGTTGGCTATGGTGCCGTCCCAGCTCTTGCCGATCATGCCGACGTTCCCGGTGGACCAGCCGGTGGCGCGGGCCGGGGTCGCGCCGGTGCGGGAGGTGTAGCCGCGGGCGCGGCCGTTCAGCCAGTCGACGACGGCCTTCGCGGACTGGACGTCGGAGCGGCCGCCGACGTCGTCGCAGCCGTCGGAGCGGTTGGTGCCGGCGAGGTCGACGGCGACGAAGGCGTAGCCGCGCGGGACGAAGTAGTTGTCGTAGAAGAGCGGGAGCTGGACGGGGTTCCCGTCGGCGTCGTAGGTCTTCTTCTGACTCTCGTTGCCGCGTCCGCAGCAGGCGTAGTACGGGCTGGCGTCCATGATGACCGGGATCTTCCGGCCGGCCGCCGCGGGCTCGCGGGGGCGCACGATGTCGACGGCGACCCGGTCGGAGCGTCCGTCGCCGTCGCCGTCGAGGCCGGTGTCCACCCAGACGGACTCGCGGACGGCGTCGGCGTACGAGTGGACCGGGCGGGACTCGCGCGCGAAGGGCGCGGCGGGCGGGGCCGGTTCCGGCTGGGCGCCGGCTGGGGTGACGAGGCTTGCGAACAGGGCGGCCGTGGCCGCGGACACGAGGGTTCCGTACGTCAGTCGGGCTCCGCGGGTTCTCCGCTTTCGCATCGGCATGCGCCGGAACGTACCCCGGTCAACTCCCGTGCAAAAGAGTGCCGGAGGCATTCGGATGCGATTCGGGTGGCGGGCGGTACATGTCGGCCGAATGGCGATCGTGTGACAGGGGGTCCTCTGGACGTGACGGTGCGTCGGGGGGCTGAATAAGGTCCGGACTAAGGACCGACGACCACCCGCGCGTCTTACGTTTCTTATGACTTGGGGAGCACCTGTGCACCGCAGACTCATCGTTCCGAGCGCCCTCGCGGCCTCCCTGCTGCTGGCGATCCCGGCATCGGCCGCCTCCTTCACCCCGGGCGCCCCGGGCATCGGCGACTCCTACTACCCCGCCAGCGGCAACGGCGGCTACGACGTCTCGCACTACGACCTGCGCCTGAAGTACCAGCCGGCGACGGACCTCCTGGAGGGCACGGCGACGCTCCTCGCCACCACCGGGCAGGACCTGTCCCGCTTCAACCTGGACCTCGGTCTGAAGGTCAGCGAGGTCCGGGTGAACGGCCGCCTGGCGAAGTTCGCCGCCTCGGGCGACCACGAGCTGGAGGTCACCCCGGCGAGCCCGCTGGCGAAGAACACGCCGGTCACGGTCGTCGTCCGCTACGCGGGCAAGCCCTCCGAGTTCAAGATCGACGGCTGGTCGGCCTGGGCCCGCACCCCGGACGGCGGTGTCGCCGCGCAGGAGCCGGACTCGGCCGTCTGGTGGTTCCCGTCCAACGACCACCCGCTGGACAAGGCCACCTTCGACGTGTCGGTCCTGGTGCCGGACGGCGTCCAGGCCATCAGCAACGGCGTGCTGCAGTCGCAGTCCTCGCGGCTCGGCTGGACCCGGTTCAACTGGCGCTCCAACAAGCCGCAGGCCACGTACCTGGCGACGCTCGCCGTCGGCAAGTTCGACATCACGACGGACAAGACGGCGAACGGGCTGCCCGTCCTCAACGCGTACAGCAAGGACCTCGGCGACAACGCGGGCGCGGCGCGCGCCTCGATCGAGCGGACGACCGAGGTGGCGGAGTGGCTCGAGTCGGTCTTCGGGCCGTACCCCTTCAACTCCCTCGGCGGCTACGTGCCCAATGTGACCAGCGGTTTCGCCCTGGAGACGCAGACCCGTCCGTTCTACAGCCCGCGGCAGTTCGCCAACGGCGCGAACGTGTCGGTGGTCGTCCACGAGCTGGCGCACCAGTGGTACGGCGACAGCGTGTCCGTCAAGGACTGGAAGGACATCTGGGTCAACGAGGGCTTCGCCCGCTACAGCCAGTGGCTGTGGTCGGAGAAGGAGGGCGAGGGCACGGCCCAGGAGCTGGCGGACTACGCGTACGCCACGCGGGCGGCCGACGACCCGTTCTGGACGGTGAAGCCGGGTGACCCGGGCGCCGACAACCAGTTCCACATCGCCGTCTACGACCGGGGCGCGCTGGCGCTCCAGGCGCTGCGCAACGAGGTGGGCGACGAGACCTTCTTCGCGATCCTGAAGGGCTGGCCGCAGGAGAACGCCTACGGCAACGCGCACGTCTCGGACTTCGTGACGTACGCGGAGCGGATCTCCGGCAAGCCGCTGGCCGGGCTCTTCGACACCTGGCTGTACCAGCCGTCGAAGCCGGCCGCCCCGGCGGCGACGGCGGCGGGCCTGTCCGCCCCGACGGCCCGCACGGCCGCGACTTCGGCGACGAAGCCGGCGAAGCCCGCGCAGCCGAAGTCGTGGAAGAAGATCGCGGAGACGAACACGATCCACGAGAACGAGGCAGCCGGGAACCACGCCGGTCACTGACCCGGGACGCGGGCCCGCGTCCCCCCGGGCGGCGCTCCCGCCCGGGGCTTGGCCCCACCCGGCGCGGGCCCGCGTCCTGCTGGGCGGCACCCCGCTGCCGTGTGGGCCCGCGCCCGTGCGGGGCGGTGCCCTCGCCCGTGCGGAGCCGCGCGCGTCCGCCCCGTGTGGGCCCGCGCCCGGCAGGCCGGTGCCCTTCGCCGCCTGCCGTGTGGACCCGCGCCTGTGCTGGGCGGCGCCTCGCTGCCGTGTGGGCAATCGTCCCGCAGGGCAAGGGGGACCCCCTTGCCCCAGCGGAACGATTGCCCACAACGGGGGCGGCACGAGGCGCCCACAGCGGGGGGGCGCCGCCCTACCGCTTGGCGTGGCGGGCGGTCTTGCGGGCCCTGCGGGCCAAGGGCAGGTAGCGCAGGCGCTCGGGCAGGACCGGGACCACGGCCCGGACGATCCGGGCGAAGCGGCGCAGGGCGCGCTCCTGCGCGTCCGTCCACTCCAGACCGATGGCCTCCCGGGCGTCCGGCGGCATCAGGCCGACGGTGAGGAAGGCGCGCACCCGCAGGAAGGGGCGGCGCAGGACGGGCCAGAGGAGGCGGAGGGCGAGCCGGAGCGGCAGCGGGCCCCGGTCCGGGGCGGGCAGCGGCAGCTCGGTGTCGAGCAGCTCCCGTACGACGGTGGTGGCCTCGATCTCCTCGGCGAGGACCTTCCGGTAGTACGGCCAGAACTCCTCGATCGTCTGCGGCATGTCGCGGTCGTGGATGCCGAGGATCCGGCCGACCTGGAGCCACTCGGCGTACAGCTGCCGTTCCTGCGCCCCGGTGAGGGGGCGGGCGAGGAGGCCGAGCCCGTGCCGGTAGACGGGGAAGCCGGTCGCGTGCACCCAGGAGTAGTAGGCCGGGGTGAGGGCGTGGTAGCGGCGGCCGTGGGCGTCGGTGCCCTGGATCGTCTTGTGCAGCTCCCGGAGGCGGCGGCCTTCCCGCGCGGCCTCCTCGCCGCCGTAGATCCACAGCTGGAGCGAGCGCAGGGAGCGCTCGCCGCGGCCCCAGGGGTCGGTGCGGAAGACGGAGTGGTCGTCGACGCCGGCGCCGATCGCGGGGTGGGCGACCTGCAGGGTGAGGGCGGCGGGCAGCATCAGGAGCGCCCGGACGTCCCCCGCGACGCTCCACAGCACTCCGCCGACGGGCGGCGGCAGGGGCTCGTGACCGGCCGGGGCCCGGTCGAGCGGCTTCACACGGTCCATGGCCATGGCCTTCTCCTCATGTGTCCAGGCTGCCACGCATGACGAAGGGGCCGTCGCCCGGGCGTTGCGGCCCGGGCGACGGCCCCTTGCGAGAAGTACGAGGTCAGGCGCGGTCGGCGCCGACCGGCTCGCCGACGATGCGGGCGGCGAGGGCGTGGGCCCAGGCGTCGACGTCGGCGGTGAGCTCGCGCTCGGCGGCGGCGCGCTCCTCGGCGATCTTGGCGTGACCGGCGGCGAGGATCGCGTCGCGCTCGGCCTGGCCCTCGGCGCGGGCGGCGGCGATGGCGGCCGAGCCCTCCTCGGTGGCGGCGGAGCGGATGCGGGCGGCCTCGTGGCGGGCCTCGGCGAGCTCGGCCTCGTACTGCTCACGGATGGCGGTGGCCTCGGAGCGCAGGTCGTCGGCGCGCTCGGTGCCGCCCTCGATGGCGTCGTCGCGCGCGTCGAGGGTGCGCTTGATCTTCGGGAGGATGGCCTTGGCCATGATGAAGAAGGTGAGCCCGAACAGCACCGCGCCGAGGATGAGCTCGGCCCAGACGGGGTTGAGCGGACCGAGGTCGGTCTTGAAGACAGTGGAGTTCGCGAGGGTCATGCGCGCATTCTACCTGCTCCAAAACACAACAAATCAGACACCGGAACGAGAGTTGGCGTGATCTTGCAGGCTCGGCAAGATTCTCGGCACCCAAAGGCTACCGGATGGTAACCGTGGCTGATTGTATGTGCGTCGCCAGCCCAACCCCCCACGTACTCACGGGAGTTCACGTGTCGTTCGCCGCGCTCCGCCGCGCCCCCGGCGCCGCCCTTTCGCTCGCGCTCGCCGCCGCCACCCTGGTGACGGCCGCCCCGGCCGCGTCCGCCGCCACCACCGCCGAGGCCCCGCGCCTGAAGGTGCTGACGTACAACACGTTCCTGATGTCCAAGACCCTGTACCCGAACTGGGGCCAGGACCACCGGGCCCAGGCGATCCCCGCCGCCCCCTTCTTCCAGGGGCAGGACGTCGTCGTGCTCCAGGAGGCCTTCGACAACTCCGCCTCGGACGCCCTCAAGGCGAACGCGGCCACGCAGTACCCGTACCAGACCCCCGTCGTGGGCCGCAGCAAGACCGGCTGGGACGCCACCGGCGGGTCCTACTCCTCGACCACGCCCGAGGACGGCGGGGTGACGATCCTCAGCAGGTGGCCGATCGTCCGCAAGGAGCAGTACGTCTACAAGGACGCCTGCGGCGCCGACTGGTACGCGAACAAGGGCTTCGCCTACGTCGTCCTGAACGTGAACGGCAGCCTCGTCCACGTCCTCGGCACGCACGCGAACTCGACCGACCCGGGCTGCTCGACGGGCGAGGCCGCGCAGATGCGCAGCCGCCAGTTCAAGGCGATCGACGCGTTCCTCGACGCCAAGAACATCCCGGCGAACGAGCAGGTCATCGTCGCCGGTGACATGAACGTCGACTCGCGCACCCCCGAGTACGGCACGATGCTCGCCGACGCGGACCTGGTGGGGGCCGACGCCCGCACCGGGCACCCGTACTCCTTCGACACCCAGCTGAACTCGATCGCGTCCTACCGCTACCCGACCGACCCTCGCGAGGACCTCGACTACGTCCTCTACCGGTCCGGGAACGCCCGGCCCGCCGGCTGGACCAACAACGTGGTCCTGGAGCAGAGCGCGCCGTGGACGGTCTCCAGCTGGGGCACGTCGTACACCTACACCAACCTCTCCGACCACTACCCCGTCACCGCCTACTGACCGGACCGCTCCCTCAGTAGGGGTACGTACCGAAGACGCCGTAGAGCCAGACACCGAGCACCGCGGCGACGCAGAGCAGGACGAACCAGGAACCCGGGCCGGTGTGCCGCTCCCTGCGGGGGCGGCGGCCGGGGCGGGCGGCACGAGCCGTCCGCCCCGGCCTTTCCCGCTTCTCCCGCCCGCCCGCCCGGGAGGGTCCCGACCCCGGGCCGGGCTCGGCGGCCGCGGCGACGTCGGCGAGCAGCCGGCGGCAGACGGCCGCGAGCTCCGCCGTCCCGGCCGTCAGGTCGACGACCACCTCCGTACGGGCCGGGGCGGTCGTCCCCCCGTCCAGGATCCGCCCGGCCCGCAGCAGGGCCCGGTCCTTGCCCCCGGTCGGGGCGAGGCTGATCCAGCGGCGCACGTGCTCGCCCCGGATCACCACCCCGCCGCCCCGCTCCCGGTAGACGGTGTGCTCCCGCCACAGGACTCCGGCCAACTCGTCGGCCGTCTCCCTGAGTTGCACGTACATCTCTCTCCCCTGTGTTCCTGTGCCCCCGATGCGAACAGCCGTCGACTCTAGCCCGCCCGACCGAACACCCTTACGACGCCCCGCCCCCGCGCCCGTTACCCGCCGACGTCGTACACGGTGACCGGTATCCCCCGCGCCGTCATCCGCTCCCGGACCAAGCGCTCCACCCGGCCCCAGGTACCCCCGGCGAGCCC